>DLOO01000074.1:2863-7887 GCA_002479645.1 Lachnoclostridium sp. UBA7482
CGATTGACATTTATGCCACATCGGGACTCTTCCATAGCGGAATAAGGAAAACAACCCCTCACCATTTGAACGGTACCTGATTTCAGGTACGACTCAAATGATGAGGGGTTTTGTTTATTTCAAATTATCAGGTCTGGAACCAAGCGTAATTTTAAGGCTGACTTCCTTGTAAGCGCCGTCCTCCATACGCTGTATCTTTACCGTAACCGTGGTTCCCGCCTTGGTGTAACTCAGGAAATTCTCCAAGTCCGCCTGACAGGTTACAATCGTGTTGTCAATCTGCGTGATAATATCACCGGCATACATGCCGCCCTTTTCCGCCGGGGAGCCCTTCTCCACACGATTTACATAAACACCCTGACTGATTCCCAGAAGTTTTGCATATTCGGAAGAAATGTCCTTACTCCTGTAAATTCCGAGGAACCCATGTTCTTCCTCCGGCAATACTTCGCGGTTACTGAGTTCGGTAATCAAATCCATAATATTGCTGATTGGAATTGCAAATCCCATGCCTTCCACGCTATTGTTACTGTACTTCACCGAATTGATACCGATAACTTCGCCATTGGCATTGAGAAGCGCTCCGCCGCTGTTACCGGGGTTAATTGCAGCATCCGTCTGAATCAGTGTGTAGATGACATTTTCCACCTGAACCTGACGTTCCTTTGCACTGATATAACCAACCGTTACCGACTGTCCGTAACCGAGTGCATTACCGATGGCAATCGCCATCTGACCGATTTTCACATCGTCTGAATTACCGAGTCTGGCAATCCGAATGCTCTTTGCCGTGCTCTCCTGCAATCCCGAGAAGGGAATTGCAACCACTGCCAAATCGGAAGAAGGCTCCGTTCCCTTTACCGTCGCATCCACACTGCTGCCATCCACCAATTCAATGGTAATCTTCTCTGCACCGTTAATTACATGGTTATTCGTAACAATCAGAACCTCGGTCTCATTCTGACCGATAATAATACCGGAGCCCGAACCGCTTGGTTCGAGTTTTCCGTCCGAACTGCCCCAAAACGGATTGTTATTCGTTTCGTAACAGCTGATTGCTACTACCGCCGGCATCACGCTCTCCACAATCGCCGATACATCGACTGCTGAAACCTCGTTGTGCTTTTCATTCACTACCGTATCGGTATTGCTGATATGGTATCCCTCCAACGGGCGCCTCTGGGCATCGTCTTTTTCCTGCTCCTCAAGCCGCGCCTGACCGCCGTTAGCTCCGAAACGATTCGAGAGTGCCTGAATCCCGACAAACACACCCCCAGCAATTCCGCCAAACAGGATTGCCGCAACGATAACCATCGATACCTTTTCAAGCAGCCTGCTCTTTTTTCTCGGATTCACCATCGGAGGGTTCGCGGGCTGTACAAACCGGGCAAGATATTCGTCCTGCTCTTCTGCCGTGTCCTCAACCGGTATTGGGTCCACTAACGGAATTGCTGCCTCCGCCCACGGATCAATCGCATATTTGTCCGGAATCGCTTCCCCGGTCTTCTGTTCTTCCGAAGTATCCTCTTCCTGCTTAGCAGCTCCGCCGATAAAACCAACGGCATCACTGATAAAATCAACCGTATCGCCCCGCCGCAAGTCCTCGCCGACAGCGGCATCCGGTTCTATCATCAATCGTTTCTCTTCCTTTTCGTCTGACATATAAAATGCCTCCCTTGTTTCTTATGGTCATACTTTACCATGAATTTATGAACGAATTGTGTTTTTCCTATAGAAAATACGTGATAAAACCGTGTGTTTTCTTTTTTCCGTAAAAGATTACAAATTTTTTTCAAAAAAGTGTGGTAAATTTGATTTACATATGTTATAATGTGCAAAAGGAAATTATAACCTGTCAATATAGGAGAAAATGCCATGAATGAATCAATTATTGCACTGTTAGAGGAGGAACGTAAGAAGCTGTTCTTTCCGATTATCGTCTGTATCGCCGCCGGTGTTATCACTTTCTTCACAGCAATCGGTTTGATGTCATCATCAGAAAGCTGGGGTCTTCGCACCATTAGCTTTCCCCTTTCCTTTTTTTTGGGAGTAATCCTCAGCGTCCTGCTTTATTTTCTCTGGGTAAACCGAAAGATCAGGAAATACAAAGAGCTCTACAAGGATATGGTAGTCACCAAACAGTTTCGGGAAGTATTTGAAAACTGTTCCTACGAGCCGGAATACGGAATTACCAAAGAGGAAGTCCGCGCCACCGGTCTTATCATGCTGGGCAATCGCTACAAATCCGAGGATTACCTGTCCGGTACATACAAAAATGTCCGCTTTGAACGCTCGGACGTCCTAATTCAGAATGAGGAAACGGACGGTCACGGTCACAGCCATACGACCACGTATTTCCAAGGCCGATGGCTCGTATTACAGCCGCCGAAGAGTTTTCAGACCACTTTGCAAATTATCCAGAGGGGATTTTCCCATTCAAACCACAAGAAAGGATTTTTTACCCGAAAGGATGAGCGCCGACATGAGGTTGAATTTGAAAATGAGACGTTCAATTCTATGTTTACCTGCTACTGCCAGAATGACCAGGAAGCTTATTATCTGATTACCCCTCAGATGCAGGAAGCCATCTTAAAGCTTGTTCTGCTGATCGACGGAAAGCTCATGATTGGTTTTACCGGTAAACGTATGCATCTTGCCATCCACAACGGAAAGGACGCGTTAGAACCGCCCATCTTCCGTGCTATTTCTTATCAGAATGATATTCTTGCCACCAAGCAGGAAATCAGAGCAATCACAGATGTCGTTAACATTTTGAATCTGGATCGCGACCTATACAAAACCATTTAATTTTAGGAGGGAAAAATATGACCACTATTATCAGCATTCTTTTTACACTCTTATTACTCGTCGGCGTTATCCTTATCGTATACTACATTTCCACCATGAACTCTCTTCGCCGCGCACAGTTAAAAATCAAAGAAGCCCTGTCCGGCATCGACGTTGCACTGACTAAGCGTTACGACACCCTGACTAAGATGGTCGATGTAGCTAAGGCTTACGCAAAGTACGAGCAGGAAACCATTTTCGGCGCTGTTAAGCTTCGCAAGGGAATGACTATGAACGAGCGTAAGGAAGCCATGGCGGATATGGATAACACCCGTTCCAAGCTGAACATTCTGGCTGAGTCCTATCCTCAGCTGGGCGCCAATGAAAACTACCGCCAGCTTCAGGCTGCCATCCTGGATGTTGAGGAGCATTTGCAGGCTGCACGTCGTGCCTACAACGCAAATGTTACCAAGCTTAATCAGCAGGTTGTTGCTTTCCCTTCCAGCATCATTGCAGGGATGTGCGGTATCGGTATGGAAGAATATTTTGAAGCAGAAGCATCCAAGAGACAGGATGTTAAAATGGATTTGAACTTCTAATCCGTAACAGACTCATGAAACAAAAGCCCCTCGGGTTTTCGTCCGCCAAACCGGTGGTTCAAAGCCCGAGGGGTATTTTTTAATCATGCCGTTCGGATTCATTGTCGTAACACTCACAGAATCGTGCCGAGAAGGAAGGTTCCTCTCCTGCTGCATATAAATGCGAGGTGTCGCCAAATGCGCTGATACGGAACGATGCCGTCCCTTTTCTGCGCTCCTCAGTAACAACCGTGGTAACCGACGTCGGCGCCGCACAGGTACCGTGCCACAGAATCATCGGCGATACGTTAATCAAATGCGACAACAGTACGCATTCCAGTCCGAAATGGCAGAAGAAAACAAGGGTATCGTTGTTCGGCTCCGTAACCTCGTAGAAATTACCGTCACGCTTATATCCGTGCTTTTCTAACAGCTTGTCAAACTCCCCTGTCACGCGGTTATATTCCTCACGCATGTCCGTCTCTGCAAATACCGGCATGTCCATCCACTCGTCCTTATGATACAGCTGCGGTTCCTTGTTCCAGTCCTGCGGAAGCCAGTCCCAGGCAATGGAATCCGCTCCGCCGCGGTCGGGTCGCTTAATCTTCACCGTAAAAAATTCCTTCAGCCACTCACACTCCGTTGCGGTGCGTCCGACCTTCTCTAACGTGTAGGCTGCCGTCATCTTCGCGCGTCCAAGCGGCGAAACAAAATACGCTTTCGTATCCACCTTCGCCATCCTCTCCGCCAGAAGCTTTGCTTCGACCTTTCCCTGCTCCGTCAACGCATCATTTACGTAATCGGGATCGCCGTGTCGAATAATCATAATTTTCATACTTTTGTCACCTCTCTTGCTTTCCTTAATTTGTCCTGCTGCCACATTTTATAATTTATCATTTTGTTTTTCTGCATCCTTCTGCCCTGTCGTACCGACAATCCTTCGGATGACACTCCACTCCTTTGCAAGCCGTTCCACGGAAAATGCTGCATTTGCCGGGCTGGTGGACGGAAGCTTCGCAGCTTCACGCCCTGTTAACGGGTAGCTGTACTTATTGTAAAGCCGATAAGCCGTAGCCCCGTTCGTGTAAATCTTCCGGATATCCGCCGCGTCTAAGATGCGCTGCAAATCCGTTGGTACCACGTTTCGTATACTGCTGTCGGCCGAACCGATAATATCGCATTCTGCAATTACGTCCCAGACTGCAATATGATTGCGAAGCAAAAATGCCTTTTTCTCTTCCGTCTCCGTCGGAACTGCCTCTCCGAAAAGCAGCGCCAGCACCTTCCAGAAACGATTCTGCTTATGCCCGTAATAAAACTGCTGCTCGCGGGATTTTACCGAGGGAAATGTTCCGAGAATCAGAATCTCAGACCAACTATCGTAAACCGGTTCAAATTCATGCCGCACATGAAGATATTCCTGACTTGCCATGCCTCTCCTCCGCATTTTTTTATTTATTATAGCATTTCTCTTCTGCGGTTTCCATCAAAAAATACCGCTTCTTTTTCGTGTATTTTATGGTATAATGTCGTTAGACATTATACCGCGCCGAGCGAAGCGAGTGTGCATCGCGAAGCGTATCATGTCTGAAAGACATGGTATAATGTACGCGAAGGCAAAAGTGAGGTTTTCGGAGCAAACAGGAATACCATGCTTGC
>DLOO01000074.1:7904-10765 GCA_002479645.1 Lachnoclostridium sp. UBA7482
AACGCGCACGCGAACGAGAAAACCGGAGGTTTTCGAGTCTTTTGCCGAAGCGTCGGTAAAGTTATGGTATAATATATTTATTCCAAAATAAGTTTTTTCGGTTAGAATCAAAATTTTTACCCAATGCAGCAATCCAATCCTACAAATTTCAGGAGGTATCTCTTATGCCCCATTCAGGCGGAGGCGGCAGCCATGGCGGAGGTCATCACGGCGGCAGTCATCACAGCAGTAGTCGCGGAAGTTCTGCACCGCGTATATCTTCCACATATTTTCCGGGTGCACGTCGTTACGTATATTATCGCAACCGGCAGGCTTATACATACTATGCCAAGACCCCATTTAACACGAAGGAGGCCCGCGCAGTCGGCATCTCCCTTCTCATCATGGGGCTCTTCTGGACCGGCATGGTCGTATTGATGCTGTTCGGTTTTTTTAAGGTCAGTAAAGGATCTCTTCCTCTGGATTATGACCATGAAATTGTGATTGATGACGAGATCGGTATGATTTATGACCGGAACCGGCTGGAAACGGAGCTGAAAAGCTTTCAGGAGAAAACCGGTGTTACCGTTGCAATCGTTACCAGACGGCCGGAAAATGCCGAATTTGGCTATAATGTGGAGACGCAGGCTTACAACTGCTATGTTTCCCGCTGGCGTGATGAAAGTCACTGGCTGATTTACTATGTCGGTACCACTCCGACGCGCAATGACGATTGGGAATGGAATCTGATGTGCGGTGACGACTGTACCCGGGTTTTGTCTGCAGCACAGGAAGAGGTCTTTACGAAAAACTTCCATCGCAGTCTGGTTGCTTCCAATCACTTCCTGTTTGAACAGTGTGTGATCGGAGCCATGAATTCCTTAAAACCGCAGACAGGCAAGCGTCTGATTCTGTCCGATGGTGTGAATGTAAACGGCCGTCCTGCCGGCGGAGAACCGGCCGGTATCGGAATGATTCTATTCTTCGCTTTATTCTTGTTTATCGGTATCGGCCTTACAATCGGCGGCATCTGCATAATGTGTAAAAAACCGACCGAAGAAGAGATTGCCAAGTCCAACGCCATCGAGATTCCGACCGATACGCAGCCCCAACAGGCGATCTGTTCCTACTGCGGCGGAGCATATTATATGGGAACTGTTCTCTCCTGCCCGCATTGCGCGGCGCCGGTGGAAATCGGCAATTCCCACAGCACGTACGACCCAAATGAGTATAAATTATAAATTCTATCATTGTAGAATACAGGTGTATTCTTTGGAACCGCCCTATGTTCCAAAAACTGATATAACAAAAAAATGCCCTCAAAGAAAACCTTGAGGGCATTTTATTTTACATCAGTTTTTAATTAACCGAACATTAGCAGCCCTTCTCAAGAGCAAGAGTTCTGGTAGTAAGGTCGCAAACCTCGGAAGGACCGTAGTACTGGATCGCACCCGGGAAGGTGTAACAGGTCTCAACAGCCCAAGTCTCTCTGTTAGCCTCGAAGAACTTGAACGGCTTGCCGTCAAGCTCAACCAGAGCCTTCTTAATAACAGGCTTGTCCGCACCGTTTCTTCTCTCGATGTTCATCATCTTGGTAATCGGCATACCGCCTGCAACCCACTCTTCCGCCGGCTTGGAAATATTGGAAACCTTGGAAAGGTATCCGGTATAACCATACTGGATAAGCATGAATGCATTGTAACCAAGGGAGTAGCAGTAGTCAGCATCAAAGTTGCTCGGGAATGCACATCTTCCTTCGTAACCGAAGAAGTGATGCTGTGCACCGAACTTACCCTTATAAGTGCCGGCTGCCTTTCTCTTAGCAAGCTCGTTCTTAACCATCTCGGAGAAGAGTTTTTCCGATTCTATGAGAGATACCTGTACGTTACCGTGAGGATCTCTCTCAAGGAAGAGCTGCTGCTGAATGCCCTGAGGAAGAACATCAAATACAGCCATTGCGCTCTCGGTAAGTCCCTCCTTAATGAATGCATACTTAGCAGCCCAATCAGGAAGAGCATTGAATTCTTCGGTCTTGCTGCCTGCAAGAAGCTCGTTAATCTCAGCAATCAAAGCGGAGAACTCCGGAACAAACTCTACAATACCCTCGGGAATAATAGCAACACCGAAATTATCGCCATTTGCTGCTCTCTTCTCAACGGAATCGGCAATATAGTTGGTAATCTGCGCAAGAGACATCTTCTTAGCAGCAACCTCCTCACCAATCAGGCAGATGTTCGGCTGGGTCTCAAGTGCACACTCAAGTGCAACGTGAGAAGCGGAACGACCCATAACCTTTACGAAATGCCAGTACTTCTTAGCGGAGTTTGCATCTCTCTCGATGTTGCCGATCAACTCGCTGTAGGTCTTGGTAGCGGTATCGAAACCGAAAGATGCCTCGATATCTTCGTTCTTAAGGTCGCCGTCGATGGTCTTCGGGCATCCGATTACCTGTACGCCGGTGTTGTGTGCTGCCATATACTCTGCAAGAACTGCCGCGTTGGTGTTGGAATCGTCACCACCGATGATGACAATAGCGGTGATGCCGTGCTTTTTGCATACCTCGGTAACGATAGCAAACTGCTCCTCTGTCTCAAGCTTGGTTCTGCCGGAACCGATGATATCGAAACCACCGGTATTTCTGTATGCATTGATATATTCATCATCAAATACAACATAGCTGTCCTCGATCAAACCACTCGGACCGCCCTTGAAACCGTAAAGACCGGAAATAACGTTGTGTCCACCCGGAGCCTGTCCACCGGAAAGGATAACACCTACAATCTGCTTCTTAGCAGCGGAAGTGTTCTGACCCTTTTGGAAAGTAATCTCCTTCTTACCATAAGTGTTCGGGAAGAGAGCCTTGATCTTGTCCTGATCAGCTA
>DLOO01000074.1:10808-10966 GCA_002479645.1 Lachnoclostridium sp. UBA7482
CCGGAAGCTTGGGAGCATACTCGTATCTTGCTTTCTGAAGTGGTGAAAGATTCATAGTCTGTTTCTCCTTTATAAAGCATATTTTCACTTCTAATCCAATATTGTAAAGCAAAACCCGCAAAATGTAAATAGGTTTCCTGTAGTTTTGGCGTATTTTT
>DLOO01000074.1:11011-20727 GCA_002479645.1 Lachnoclostridium sp. UBA7482
CAGCCGGCAACATCGGCTGCCGGCTGAATGATTCCATATCCTACTGATACAGATTTCTCTTGTCGATTACGCGAACCGCTTTCCCCTCACTTCTGGTGATTGCCTTCGGCTCAATAACCTTAACGTTAACCTTGATTCCGAGCATGGACTTCAAGCCTTCCACAATTCTCTTCTCACGGGTTTCATCAGAGATCTGCGTCTCATATACCATCTCCGGAGTCTTCTCAACCCGAACTTCGATGGTGTCGTTGTTGTTAACACGATCTACAATAATCTGATAGTTTGCCTGGAAGCCCTGCTTCAACAGAACTGCCTCAATCTGGGACGGCCATACATTTACGCCCTTAACGACCATCATATCATCGCTGCGTCCCTTCGGCTTCATCATACGAACGTGGGTACGACCGCAGGCACACTTTTCTCTCGTCAGGCGGCAAAGGTCACGGGTACGATAACGAAGAAGCGGGAATGCCTTCTTGGTGATGCAGGTAAATACGAGCTCACCAACTTCGCCTTCCGGCAAAACCTCGCCGGTTTCCGGATTGATAATCTCAGGAATGAAATGATCCTCCTGAATGTGCATACCTGCCTGCGCCTCGCACTCGAAAGAAACACCGGGACCGGAAATCTCGGTCAGACCATAGATATCGTACGCCTTAATCCCAAGGGATTCTTCGATATTGCGGCGCATTTCCTCGGTCCAAGGCTCCGCACCGAAAATACCTGCCTTCAGCTTAATCTGAGACTTAATACCGCGCTCCTTAATTGCCTCGCCGAGGTTTGCAGCGTAGGAAGGAGTACAGCAAAGAATGGTAGAGCCAAGATCCGTCATGAACTGGAGCTGACGCTCGGTGTTGCCTGCGGACATCGGAAGGGTCAGACATCCAACCTTGTGGGAACCACCGTTCAGACCGGGACCGCCGGTAAAGAGACCGTAACCGTAGCATACGTGGCAAACATCCTCCTTGGTTCCGCCGGCCGCAACAACGGCACGAGCACAACACTCTTCCCAGATATCAAGGTCAGCCTGTGTATAGAATGCAACAACACGACGGCCGGTAGTACCGGATGTGGACTGAATACGTACACACTCGGAAAGCGGGGTGCCGAGGAATCCGTAAGGGTACTGGTCTCTCAGGTCATCCTTATTGATAAAAGGAAGCTTATGTAAATCCTCAATTCCCTTGATATCTTCCGGCTTTACTCCCTTCTCGTCCATCATGTCGTGATAAACCTTCACGTTGTCGTAAACGTATTTCACCTGTTCAACAAGGCGCTCACTCTGCAGTTTTTGCAGATCCTCAAGAGGCATGGTTTCAATTTCGGGTTGGTAATAATTCTTCATTGTAAACCTCCAAAAAGTAATAGTCTTGTGCTTACTGAATCGTAAAAAGTACTCTGTGCAGGATTTTATCACACTAAAGCGAAAAAGTCAAATTTTATACAACTTACTCGAACTCCACCGTCCCAGTGGGCTTCGGCGTAAAGTCATAAAGGACTCGGTTGATGCCCGGAACCTCATGGGTAATACGGTCCGTAATATGGCACATCAATTCGTAAGAAATATTCTCAACGGTTGCTGTCATAACGTCGGTTGTGTTCACTGCGCGTACAATGCAGCACCATTCAAATGCTCTCTTGTCATTCTTAATACCGGTTGATCTGAAATCCGGTACTACGGTAAAATATTGCCATACCTTACCCTCAAGACCGTTCTTTGCAAATTCTTCACGGAGAATGGCATCCGACTCACGAACTGCCTCCAGACGATCACGGGTGATGGCGCCGGGACAACGTACGCCAAGTCCGGGACCCGGGAACGGCTGACGATAAACCATACCATGAGGAAGACCAAGTCTTTCTCCTACGACACGAACCTCGTCCTTGAAAAGAATCTTAACCGGTTCAACCAACTCAAATTTCATATCTTCCGGAAGACCGCCTGCATTGTGGTGCGCCTTGATTCCGTTCTCAGACTCCAAAATATCCGGCCAAATGGTTCCCTGTGCAAGAAATTCAATTCCATCCAACTTACGAGCTTCTTCGGCGAATACTTCAATGAATTCTCCACCAATAATCTTTCTCTTCGTCTCCGGATCGCTGACGCCTGCAAGCTTGTCAAGGAAACGATCGGTTGCGTCTACATAAATCAAATTTGCCTTCATCTGGTTACGGAACACTTCGATAACCTGCTCAGGTTCCCCCTTACGAAGAAGACCGTGATTCACATGAACGCTAATCAGCTGATCTCCGATAGCTCTAATTAAAAGTGCTGCTACAACAGAGGAATCCACACCGCCGGAAAGTGCAAGTAAAACCTTCTTGTCACCTACCTGCTCACGAATTGCCTGTACCTGTTCTTCAATAAATGCATCCGCCAGTTCCGGTGTGGTAATTCTTACCATATCATCCGGACGTCTATCATTTGCCATGTTCATTTACCCCCGTAAATTTTGTCAGCCTCTGTCCTGCTCAACAGATGTGCCGCGTGATGATACTATTATAAAAACAAACCGGCAAAATAGCAACCACAAAAAACCGGAAATTACCAGCCCAGTTCCATCAGCCATTGATTCAAACGGCGCTCCGCCTCCTTCTCCTCCATGGCAAGACGCTGTGAGTTGTCGTATTCCCCTTTGATATTGCCGTCAACAATATACAGGATACGGGAACATCTCGCCGCGACTCTGGCGTCATGTGTAACCATCATAATCGTTGTTCCCTCCCGGTTCAATTTTACAATCTCATCCATAACCTCTCCGGAGGATGTCCTGTTCAGTGCTCCGGTCGGTTCATCCGCAAAAAGAACCGTCGGCTTATTGATCATGCTGCGGCAAATACACGCTCTCTGTAATTGTCCGCCGGACACCTCATTGATATCATTATCCGCAACCTCGGCAATTCCGAGCTTATGCATCAGTTCCTCCCCGCGCTTCATCTTCTCTGCCTTTGTTTCTCCTGTCTTTTTGCTCTGCATGGCAGGAAGAACAATATTATCAAGAATGGTGAGGTTTTTCATCATGTACATCTGCTGGAAGATAAATCCCATCTCATCCAGACGCATCTCTGCCAGTTCATCCTCCTTCATACCCATCAGGGATTTGCCGTTAAAGGTAACGTCGCCGCTGGTTGCACGATCCATTCCGGAGATGGCGTAAAGCAGGGTGGATTTACCGGAACCGGACGGTCCCATAATTGCCACCATTTCTCCCTCCTCTACGGAGAAATTCACATTTTTCAATACATTGTTCTGTCTCTTATTTACTACGTAGGTTTTGCACAAATCCTTAACTTCCATTACTTTTGCCATAATCTTATCCTTTCTTTTCCTATCCTTGCTTACTCAATATTCGCTGTGTCCCTGCAGGTAATCTGCTTTGTTGTCAGGGCAGTCAATCCTGCGAAAACAATGGTTGTCAATAGAATAATCCCCGGGTAAATCACAAAAATCTGAAGCGGGTCAATTCGATACTTCACATCGCTTGCGCCCATCATTCCGAAAATCGGTGAAATACAGAGGTTGGTCATCGGAATCGAAACCAGAGCTGCCAGAAAAATTGCCGCAAGCCCCACAATCCCGAAGCGGAAGATGTGCCAGCGAATGACGTCCCGGTCCTTAAATCCAATTGCTTTAAGTATCGCAATCTGACTCTTCTCATCCGTAATAAATGATTTCTCCATCAAAATGGTAACCAGCAAAACAACAATGATCGTAATGGTTAAGAGCAGATACTGCACGCTCTTCATCGTGTCCACAACTCCGATACAGTCGCTGCAATATTCCGTCTGATTCATTATTTTGTCGTTTCCCCATAACTCTTTTATCCGCTCTTTTCTCTTTTCAATTTCTTTTGCACTCGGATGATCGGTAAATCGAATCTGGTACTGGAATACCGACGCAACATTTTTCCAATCGCAGAGCGCATCCTGATGCAGACGGATAACCTCTCCGAGCTGATTCATGGTCTGGAAATACGCCGTAACCATACAGTCTCGTTTTTCTTCTCCGAAATCAATCGTAACAACATCGCCGATTTTCGCTCCGATTAACTTGGAAACTGACGGTGTGATGGCAATTTCATTTGCGTTTGCGGGTGCGCTCCCTTTCAAATACTTATAGTCCGTCGTTACGGTATTGACGCCCTGCTGGCAGCTTATGATATGCTCCTCCCCCGCAAAGCTCACCTTGCAGTTATAGGCAATTTCCACATACGTTACCGCCGGCATTCCTTCCTCCGTCAGTTGCTGTGCACGATCCGCAAGACTCTTTACCAGATCTTCCTTTCCGCCTCCATTCATGAGGTTCATGGCATCTGCCACGTCCTCAACGTACAAGTCGCTCTTGGAAGAGAAGGTCTCCACAAGATTCGGACTTTCCATGGTATTGGTCGTATTTACAAGCATCAATACAAACAGGGTACATACAAAGAAGGAAATAACGATTGTCGTGAATCGTCTCGGGCTGCTGATAACATCATTGAATGCCAAGTAAGTATTGGTTCCGACATGACTCTTTCCGATACGGTAAATCGTTTTTTTCTTGTAGCGTTCACCGGTCTGTCCGGAACGGATAGCATCAATCGGGGAAGATTTTTTCACCTTACTGGTGCAATGGTACGCAAACGCTACAATCAAAACAACAACAATACATACACCGATAATATTGACAAAGAATCCGATATCATTTCCGAGCACCATATTTTCCGTTACGGATTTCATCAAAAGATTTTCAAACGGAACACTGGCCGCCAAGCCGATAACCGAGCCGATAAGCGCCAGCATCAGGTATTTGCCGATATACAATCTGCGAATACTCCGGTCCTTGATTCCGATCGCTTTCATGACACCGATCTCGCGGAATTCTTCTGCAATCGTAAAATTGATAGAGAACTTGAGCACAACAAAGGAAACAATAATCAGGCAAATACTCAACACGAGCACAATAAATGCGATTACCATATCTATGACGTAGCACAGTTTAAGCGTATCTCGTTCACCGTTAAATGCTACACCGGGGATCTCGGAAACCGCCGAAGAAATGTTTTCGCCGTCCTTTACCTGTACATAACCGATTTCGCCTCGAAGATGTTCATAAATAACCTCATCCTCAAGCATCTTCCGATAATCGTTATCGTTCATCAGAAAACGGGTATTGCCCATGAAATCAGTCCCTAAAAATGCATCCTTTGCCTTACCGTCATAAATCAGGGTCATTTCCAGTCCGCCGAGTCTCACCGTTATTTTTTCGCCGGGCTTTATCTCATTCCTGCCGGCAAACAAGCCGGTTGCATACACGTGTCCTTCCGGCACACTTTCAATACAGTTGTTGTCTGCGTCAAAATAATTTAATTTTCTTTCGTCAATGGACTGAAAGAGCAGAGTGTTTTTTGCTTCTGCCTCTTTCCCGTTTTCAAGGAAAATATTTTTCTTGGGTGCGCCGAATATAACTTCCTCTATTTTTAACTCCTCCACACGGTCGTCATTTTTTAATGCCTTTTCAATTTCCCCGGTAACGTTATCTCCCATCGTAATGATTGCCTGGTTCGGCACTCCCGCCAAATCCAGATAATAGTCGGTGCCGCTTACAACCGAAATAACATTATAAAGACCGCTTGCCACAAACATTGACGCAAGAAAAATAAAAAGCAATAAGATGATGTTCATCGTCTTCTTACGTTTCAGGTCTTTTTTCAAAATTCTCAAAAACATAGTTCGTTCCTTTCCGATGCATTTCTCTTTGATGACCTTATCTTACCGCGCAAATTATTAAACAATCATTAAACGGCTAAAAAAATATTCTACAAATGACAAATCCCCTCTTTTACCGGCGTCGTGCCGGTAAAAGAGGGGCTATTTCTAAATTGGCTCCAATGTTTTCGGATGAAATCATATCCGTTTTATATGACTTGAAATGTCATGCCTTGCGAATAACTACCGTTACCCGGAAAACTTCCCGTCCGCATTCCGCATATATTGCGCCGTTCATTTTTATCATCAGATTTTTGCAGATATATAATCCCAAACCGCTGCCCTTAATGTTCTTATGATTACTGCCGCGATAGAAGGAATCGAACAGATGCGGCATTTCCTCCTCTGCCGGAACCGCTCCGGTATTGGAAATCCGAACCAGTTTGCAGTCCTCTTCATCGTCAAAGGCAATGTCGATACGATTGCCGTCCCCGTATTTGATTGCATTTTCCAGAATATTCTGAAGTATCTCAATGATTCGTTCTTTATCCCCATACAACATACAATCCGGAACATCGGCAACCTCAAATTCCGTATGCAGAACTTCAAGCTTCTCCCTGTAATATTCCTTTATATAATTCATTGCTTCGGACAGATAAAACTCACCCTCGTTAACCTCCAGGTTCAGGAAATCCTCGCGGGATGCCTTGGTAATCTCGTTCACATAGTTCTTAATAATACCGACATTTTTTGTAATCCCACGATAGGCGTCTTCACGCTTCCCGTCGGTTTCATACAAATTCTCCGACAATGCCTTAGTGTACAATTCTATTGCCGCAAGCGGCGTCCTGATGTCATGAGAAAGAGACAGAATCAACGTTTTATGTTCCTTCTGCAGTTCCATTTCCTTCTCGCGTTTTTCCTCCAAATTCTCGCGAAGCATGTCCATACCCCACAAGAAGCGTCCAAAGAATCTGCTCTTTTCTTCCTTTAACGGAACTGCCAATTTGCCCTTCGCCAACTCAACAGGCAAATGCTGCATCCGATAAAACGGCGTAAGAAGCTTGCGGTCAATGTACGCAAATATGCCAATGGTAATCATCACCATAACTCCTGCAAGTACATTTGCAAAAACCAGTGTCGAATATCTGCGCTCTCGGCGATATTCGATACGATACAGCGTATCTCCGATCTTTTCTACCAGGTAATCGTTGTTGCAATAGGTATCCGCATCATACAAGCTGACCCGAAGGATTGCGGAATACTTTGACAGGTCGATTGTTTTCAGAAGCTTCTCGATATGTTCTTTCGGATTCTCCACCCGGTCTTCCATAAGATTTTCCGCATACATTTTTTCTATTTCACGAACAACCCGCCCGGCTTCCACACGATAGGCTCTGCCGTCATCCTCGGAACTTTGTCGGGAAAGCAGAAACAGATTTCCGATAAGAACGAACAGAAGCTCCATTGCGACAATTCCAATTGCTGTTTTTCTGAATTTATTCAAAACGGTATCCTACTCCCCACTCTGTCTTAATGTGTTCCGGCTTCTTCGGATCAATTTCCACCTTTTCTCTCAGCCATTTGATATGTACCGTAACCGTCTGAAGCTCCGTCTCGCTATCGCTCCCCCAAATGGTTCTGAAGATATATTCCTTCTTCAATGTAACGTTTTTATTCTCAATCAGAAGCTTCAGCAGTTCAAACTCCTTTTCACGCACTTCCACTTCTTTTCCCCCAACCGTCAACGTTTTATGCACCGTATTCAGCCGCAGCTCTCCCTCAACGATCTCCGCCTGTGCGTATTTTCTTTTGAAAATACCGCGAATCTTCGCAAGAAGAATATCAATATCATAGGGCTTCTCAATATAGTCATCCGCACCGAGATTCAAGCCCTTCAGCTTGTCGTCTTTGGCGTTTTTCGCGCTGGCTATCAGTATATGGGTATTGGATATTTCGCGAATCCTGGAGCATACCGCAAATCCGTCCATTCCCGGAAGCATGATATCAAGAATAACCATCTTTGCTCCGTAAGTCTCATAGATCTGCATCGCTTTTTCGCCCGTCGGTACAACGCTTACCACATAATTTTCTCTGCGAAGGAAATCACATAAAAGGCCGCCGATTTCCTTATTATCTTCTACAATTAAAATATCTAACATCCGACCTCTCCTTCCTTTTTCTCCGTCGGCAGTTCAAGCAGATTTCAGCATTCCCCGACCGTTGCTCATTTGATTTTCTCGTCCCAGGCTGCTGTTTTTGCGGACAGCATCTGACAAAAATCGGAATATCGAAGCACCTGATTAGAGAGAAATTCCTGTTCCGGTACCTGCGTCTCATTGATATCCCTAACCATCTCCTGCAATCTCGAAATCTCCGGCGCACGGCTGACCGGAATCAGAATCATCTCGTGTACGCTTGAGGGCAGGATGTAAAAGTCTTCCTCTCCGGCCTCGTAGAAGGCATCCATATATTCCAACTCCAAAATTGCTGCCGCACCATAGTTGCCCCGGCTATTACTCAGGATGTACATCGGAAGAGGTTCTTCCTCCTGGCGCCTCACAATCATGCGCATATACTCCTGCGTCGTCTCCGGGCTGCCGTGTTCCTCCACATTTTTGCGAAGACGCTCCCACAAAATCTCGTCCATCACCTCATCCATCGTGCGGATTCGCGGCGGCAGCAGTTTGGGGGTATTGACCTTTGCACAGGCGTAGATTTCTTCGCCGCTCACACCCCAATGTTCCAAGTGCTCATTTGTCACTCGAACCGCTCCGAGGCATTCCTCCCCCTGAAGCACCATGCAATGAAAGGTGATGGCCAGATCGCCGACGCGAATATGCGGCGCCTCCTCCAGCATCTCGCGGTTTCTTTCATAACTAATCAGGCGATACACAATATGTTCCTTCAAATTTTCATAGCCAAAGGTAAATCCCCCGGTACAGTTTAGCTGATTCTGCTCATAAAATTGCAGAATCTCCCCGATAATCTCCTCCCATTCTTTTCCCTTCGTATACTCCTCATAGAAACCGTTCAGGTAAATGGAAGGCATAACCAAGGTATGCTCTTTCCGAATAATCAGGCTGTCGAGCTGTACATTATTATTCTTAATTACGGTATGTACCGTCACTTCATAATCCGCCCCCATTCTCTGGTGCACGGTTTCCCGTACCGACTCACAAAAGGAGCGGTAGGATTTCTTCTGTTCACTTTCGTCCATAGTTAACCTCTTTTCTGTGTTGTATCCTGCTTTGGAACAGCGGCAACGCGCACTTGTTCCGTCTGCTTCCGGCCTCATAAATCCGGGCTGCTGCTTTTTCTCATGTTTTCTTTTTTCAGCGCTGAAAAGTGGTAATACACGCAGAAGAATTCTGCGGATGCGATTCAGAATATAGAATCGAAAAGGAGCTGCCGTCGGTTGGCAACTCCTATGTTAACAATATGAACCGGGTTTTTCAAGCACTTCTTCCCTGTTCCATCATAGAAAACAAAGGGGCATTTTTGTAAAATCCGCACATGGTTTGCAGCCTGGAATTTCCCCCAAATGCTTCTGATTTGTATACTTTTTACTGAATCAAAACATATTCCGCAGCAACACCGGCCTTGTAGTTATTGACAAATGCATCAAAGCCTTCGCTTCCGTCTGCAATCGGTTCCAGCGTCTTGCTTTCCATGGCGCCGAATACCTTATCTTCAAGATATGCAGGCAGGGTCTCGGCATTGTTCCACAGCATATAGGCAGCAAGCACTGCCATTCCCCACGCACCGCCTTCGCCTGCCGTCTTCATAACAGAGACCGGAGTTTTCAGGCCGTCAGCAAGGAACTGCTGGGCAACGCCTTCTATCTTGAACAAGCCGCCGTGACCGGTAAACTTGTCGGCGGACACCTGTTCCTTCTCAAAGAGAATATCCATACCAAGCTTCAGAGTTGCCATTGCAGAGTAAAGCTCCGCACGGAACAGATTCGCAAGGTTAAAGTTACCGTCAGGCTGACGGAAATACATCGGACGGCCTGCTTCCAAGCCGGT
>DLOO01000074.1:20747-21936 GCA_002479645.1 Lachnoclostridium sp. UBA7482
CCGCCACAATCCTTATCCCCGTGCAAAGCGTTGCGATACAAGGTTTCGTACAATGCGGATTTGTCCATCGGATGACCGGTAAGCTTTGCAAATTCGTCAAATACGCGCACCCATGCATCCAACTCGGAACAGCAGTTATTGCAGTGAACCATAGCAACCGGCGCGCCATCCGGTGTGGTAACAACGTCGATTTCGGGGTAAACACCTTTCATGTTCTGTTCCAGAACGAGCATTGCAAAAATGGAAGTCCCTGCTGATACATTACCGGTTCTCGGAAGGACACTGTTGGTTGCAACCATACCGGTTCCTGCATCGCCTTCCGGCGGGCAGAGCGGAATGCCGGCGCCAAGCGTACCGGTCGGGTCCAAGAAACGTGCGCCCTCTTCCGTGAGAACAGCGCCCTTATCTCCTGCCAGCGCAACCTTCGGAAGTACCTCGCGAAGATTCCGGGTAAATCCAAGGCCTGCCAGCGCCTCCTGCGTCTTATTCAGATAATCGGCATTGTAGTCCTTACCGTTAATCGGGAACATACCCGACGCCTCGCCGATACCAACCTCCCTGCGGCCGGTCAGACGATAGTGAATATATCCTGCAAGCGTATTGATTGCAGCAAGCTTTGCAATATGCTCTTCTTTATTCAATACTGCCTGATACAGGTGGGAAATGCTCCAGCGCTGCGGCATATTGAAGGATAACAGCTCGGTCAGCGCGGTTGCTGCCTGCTCTGTCGTGGTATTTCTCCAGGTACGGAACGGAACCAGCAGCTGATCATCCTTATCAAATGCAAGGTAACCGTGCATCATTGCGGAAATACCGACGGCGCCGATCGTGGTAAGCGCAGCGTCGTATTTTTCTTTTACATCTGCTGCCAAAGAAGCATAACAGGTCTGAAGTCCTGTATGGATATCCTCCAGAGAATAGGTCCAAAATCCATTTTCATAACGGTTTTCCCAATCGTAACTTCCGGCTGCAATCGGCGTATATGTATCATCCACAAGTACCGCTTTGATACGGGTAGACCCGAATTCAATCCCCAGGCAGGTCTGTCCCTGCTTAATCTTTTCTGCTGTTGTCATCGTTAATCTCCAACTCCTTTTATTTAATCATTATCGGTCATTTTTACATCCGCTCCCGGGACATTTTACCCCGTAGCAACCAACGCTTTTAGATACCATGTCTGCGACATGGT
>DLOO01000074.1:21948-22469 GCA_002479645.1 Lachnoclostridium sp. UBA7482
TGCACACTCGCTTCGCTCGGCGCTTCGGCAAAAGACTCGAAAACCTTTGGTTTTCGAGTTCGCGTGCGCGTTCACGTTCCGAAACAAACAGGAATTCTCATGCAAGCATGGTATTCCTGTTTGTTCCGGAACCCTCACTTTTGCCTTCGCGTATATTATAACACAAATATACTTACAAGAAAAGAAAAAGAAATTATAAATTGTGCTTGACATTTTCTTCTTTGTGTTGCATAATGTTCAAGCATGGAAAAATTTATATGCAATACATTATCGAGGCGTGGCTCAGTTTGGTAGAGCGCTGCGTTCGGGACGCAGAGGTCGTGGGTTCGAGTCCCGTCGCCTCGATTTTCTTTTTGCTGGAATAGCTCAGTCGGTAGAGCACTTCACTCGTAANNAGGGGTCGAGAGTTCAAGTCTCTTTTCCAGCTTTACCTAAAACCATACGCAAACCCTTGATTTATAAGGCTTTTCGTATGGTTTTTTATTTTTCTTCCATTGTGTAAAATATAAAATGCTGCGGCT
>DLOO01000074.1:22491-51724 GCA_002479645.1 Lachnoclostridium sp. UBA7482
CGCAGCATTTTCTTTTGATAAGTCTTTGCCTTACTTCGTAAGCAGCATCATAATCTTATTGGTTCTGTCCACAAACTTCGTCATTGCTTCCGGCTCCAACGGCTTGTGTGCAAGCATCGCAAGGTCGTAAAGCTGTTCACAGATAATCGGCGCATTTTTGGTCTTCGGATGTGCAAATACATACTGAACCAGGTCATTGTTTGCATTAAGCACCAATGTCTCCTGACCGCCGAACCCGCCCATATCCATACCGGACATGCCGTACATCTTCATCATATCCTGCATACGTCTTGCTTCCTCGGAAAGCGTAATCACTGCCGATACAGCCGCATTCTTCAGTTTCTCAACCTTGACGTCCAGATTGTCCTTTGCAAGCACCTTGCGGAACATTGCCGTCAAAGCCTCCTGAATGGCTTTCATCTCTTCTTCGCTGACCTCTTCCTTAAAGGTATCGGTCAAATCGGCGTCAATTCTCCGGAAACAAACCTTGTCATTTTCCTGCTCCAGCTGCGTGATGAACGGACTGTCGATATTGTGTGTCATAATCAGCGCATCCAGTCCGGCTTCACGGAACATATTGATGTACTGGCTCTGCTGCTTCTCGTCACTGACATAGTAAACCGCTTCTTTTTCTACAGGAGTAGCATCCTTATCTTCTTTGGGTTCTGTTGTCTCGTCGGAAGCATTTTCCGCATTCGCGCCGTCAGTTGTCTTGGCACCTGCAGCCTGCTTTGCAGCCTCCAGATACTCCGGAAGGGTCAGGTATTTGCCGTCCAGATTCTTATAAATGATAACATCCTTCATCTTTTCGCGGAACTTGGTATCCTTGAGGCAGCCAAACTTGATAAACGGGCAGATGTCATCCCAGAACTTCTCGTAGTTCTCACGCTCAACCTTGTACATACCGGAGAGCTTATCTGCTACCTTCTTGGTAATGTAATCGCTGATTTTCTTTACAAATCCATCGTTCTGCAATGCGCTTCGGGATACATTAAGCGGGATATCCGGACAGTCGATAACACCCTTTAAGAGCATCAGGAATTCCGGAATCACTTCCTTGATATTGTCCGCGATAAATACCTGGTTGTTGTACAGCTTGATGGTACCTTCCAGACTGTCGTACTCGGTATTGATCTTCGGGAAATACAGAATACCTTTCAGGTTGAACGGATAATCCATGTTCAGATGAATCCAGAACAGAGGCTCCTTGTAATCATGGAAGGTGTCGCGGTAAAATTCTTTATACTGCTCTTCGGTACATTCGTTGGGATGCTTGGTAAAAAGAGGCGCCGTCTCGTTAATCGGCTTCGGTCCCTTGTCCTTTTTCTTATCGGCATCCTCTGCGGTACCGTCCTCATTTACCTCTACGTCCACCACCTCTGCATCAGCCTTCGGCTCCTCCGCAGGCTTGGTTTCATCCTCAAAGAAAATCGGAACCGGCATAAAGGAACAGTACTTTTTCAAAACTTCCTTGATGCGGTACTCATTGGAAAATTCATAGCTGTCCTCGTTGAGATACAGCGTAATCTCGGTTCCGCGCTCGGTACGGCAGCTCTCGTCCATCTCGAACTCCATACCCTCTTCGGACTCCCAATGAACAGCCTTTGCACCGTCACGGAAGGAAAGCGTATCAATAGTTACCTTGTGTGCTACCATAAACGCGCTGTAGAAACCGAGACCGAAATGTCCGATAATCTGCTCTTCGCTTGCCTTATCCTTGTACTTTGCAAGGAAATCGGTTGCGCCGGAAAATGCAATCTGGTTAATATATTCCTTCACCTCATCGGCAGTCATACCAATGCCGTTATCAATAAAGGTCAGCGTCTTCTCCTCGGGATCAATGCGAACGATAATCTTCCATTCGTTGTCCTCCGCAATCTCAGCCTCGCCAATCAGTGCAAGCTTCTTCAGCTTGGTAATCGCATCGCAGCCATTGCTGACCAGTTCTCTTACAAAAATGTCGTGATCCGAATACAACCACTTCTTAATAATCGGAAATATGTTTTCGGAATTGATGGATAAACTTCCCTGTTCCATTGCCATAATGAATCACTCCTTAGAAATATAATGCATTTTGTCCTTTTTGAACACTATCAGTATAATACTTTCCCCCGCGTATGTCAATATAAAATTAGCACTCAATATAACAGAGTGCTAATAATTATTTGCTGTATATTCTGTGCAAAACCGCGCACACTAACTTACGTGTCGGATTGACATTTCATCATAGATACAAAATAACGGAGGTATTTGCCATGAGAGCTTCGGAAAAAATTTATGAAGAAGTTGCTGAGCTTTGCAGTTCTTATGCTCCGGATGGCTGCGGCTGCAGCACCCGAAATGATACCAGGGAGAAGGTATCCTGCGTAACATGCAAGCATTTTGTGGATGGCGCTTACTGCGACATCGACCTGTACGACCAGATTGTTCTGAATCACAAGCTGGATCAATAAGAGGGTTAGTGTGCGCGGTTTTGCACNNTTTCAAGGAATGAAAAGCGCGTTGGACGATACCTGTAAAATTATCTTTACATAATTACGTAACGCACCAGTACAAGTACCGTCAGATGCAGCGGATAAAAAAGGTAGAAACCGTATTTTATCCGGGCATACTTTGCCATATCGCAGCCCGTCTTTCCGTTATAGAATTTCAGCGCGAAGACGCCCAGGAGTCCGCCGATAATCGAAGGAATTCCAACGCCGTACATAACGGCAATTACCGCACCGACAAGCAGCTGTGCGCCGCGGTCCCTGCGTGTAAAGTAAAAAGCAAGCACATACATCGGTCCCATAATCCAATAATCCATTTGCAGAAAATAGGTTATGAAAATCGTCACAAATACGACCGATACCTGCAGCAAAATCATGCCGACCTTATCAAATGCCGTTGCCTGCGGCAAATCCACCCGGCCGAGAATCTTCTTCTCATGGCGTTCGCGAATCCCGTCAACCACCCACAGCATCATCATACAGGCAAGCAAGGTAAACAACACGTTAAATACCATCAGTACGCGGTCAATCTGAACGGACTGAGCCTCTACGGAAAGCTCGGAGAATTTTTCAACGCCCTGTGATTTGATATAATCCGCAAGCAAAACGCGCTGTCTGGCTACAAGCATAATCCATGGAATCTCCGAGATTACCGCAAAGATTCCGAGTCTCAGACCGTATTTCATCTTATTGCGGGTATGGAAGAAGCCTTCCACCAGCAGGAAACAGACGATCGGCATGGCAATTCGTCCAAATGCCCTGCAAAGAATATACGGAAGCGTTGCCGGCTCCAAAAAACACAAAGCAGCATGGTCAACCAGCATGGATACACAAAGCAAAAGCTTCAGTTGCAGTCGGTTCATACGTTTGCCTCCTTGGGCGCATTCACACTCTTTCTTCTGCGCTTGGGCGCATTGACCGGCATCTGCTGCTTTTCACACAGCAGAACCGCAACCGTTCTCGGCGGAATCATCATAACCGAATCCTCTGCTGCCGGTGCGCTGCAGGATTTGTCCGAGGAAATTGCCAGCTCCCATTCACCGAACCCGGGCAAATGCGGAATGTCAAATTCGCGTCCTTCCCAGTACATATTGAAAATCAGATAGAAGGAAGCATCCGCCTTCCCGGTCTTATCCTTTGCAAATTCACCCGAAAGAAGAATACCGACACAGCGGTTATAGCTGCTTTCATCCGGATACCAGATTTTCGTACTGTGGCAGGATACATCGGGGCATCCGCACTGCAAATAGTCGGTACCTCGAAGCCCGAACGGATTGTGAAGCGCCGGATGCGCCTTACGAAGCGCAATCAACTCTTTGACAAATTCGGTAATCTCCGTGTTGCTGCGCTGCTCCGTCCAGTTCAGCCAGCCGGTGGAGTTATCCTGACAATAGGCATTGTTGTTGCCGCCCTGAGAATTGCCGAACTCATCGCCTGCAAGAAGCATCGGCGTTCCCTGGGATAAAAGCAGAGTCATCAGCGCATTTTTCTTCATCTTCACGCGAAGATCGCGAATCTTTTTGCGCTTGTCCGGTCCCTCGGTTCCACAGTTCCAGCCGCAGTTATAATCACTGCCGTCACGTCCGTTTTCACCGTTGGCTTCATTGTGCTTCACATCGTACATATAAAGGTCTGCAAGGGTAAAGCCGTTGTGATCCGTGATATAATTTACCGTTGCGGTATTCTCCCGATTCTCCTTCACACGGCGGGCAAAGCTTCCCGCCAAACCCTCGTCGCTCTTTAAGAAACGGCGGCAATCGAAAAGAAATCCTTCGCTGCAGTCTGCCAGATACCTGCCTCTGCCGCCCGCTGCATTTTCCGCCGTACCGTTCCAGTTACCGGTCAAAAGCTTGGTTCTTGCAAGATACGGGTCAGCTACCAAAGTACGCAAATCCATCCTATCCTGATTGATACGGAAACCATCCACGTGGTATTCCATTACCCAGTAACGGAGTGCATCCACCACCATGCCCGGATTGGCTCCGGCAGGCACATTCACTTCCATCAGCACCTCGATGGACTCCTGGTGGAGACGGCGAACCATTTCCTTAAATTCCGTATCTGCCTTTGCAGGTACCGATGCGTAAGAAGACTTCGGCGCAAAGAAAAAATAATGTGACGCATAGCCCCAGAAATTAATCTGCTTTTTGTTCTGGCGGGCAGGATTTTCCGTCATGGTTTCCGCGCTCTCATAAGCGCTGCTCTTATAAAACTTACCGGATGCAAATTCCGGCACGCCTTCCTCCGCATTCTTCTCGATAATTTCATTGAATTCCATACAAGGCATCAGCAATATACCGTTGATTCCAAGCTTTTTCAGATACGGCAGCTTCTCCGCAATGCCCTTATAGGTTCCCTTGTGAGCCACGCCGGACTGCATGGAAAATCCGCGCACATGCAACTTATAAAGAATCAAATCCGCAAATGCGATATCCGGGTGACCGTCATCCTTCCAGTCAAATGCGCTCGGCACTACCGGGGAGCAAAATGCCTTCCGCTCACGCTTCGTAAGCACCTTCCCGTAGGCGCCGCGCCCCAACAGCAATTTGGCATAGGGGTCTGCAAACGGACAGCCCTTTGCCTCGTAGCGGTAGGTCATACCCTTCCCCGAGAAATTTTTAAGCTGTACGGCAAATACATCCCCCCACCGCTCGGTATTCTCCATGACAACGGTAAAGGCAGGCGCCGCCTCACCTTCCCTGCACAGGTGCAGAAGAACCTCCTCCGCCCCCGGCACCGCCACTACGAAATTCATATGCTTTCCAACCGGCCAAACGCCCGGCTTTGTCGGGTCTCCGGTCACTAATTCTACATTTGTATCACCAAGTATTTTCATGGCTTTCCTCATTTCTGTGCAGAGCACATAATGGTTTTTGGCAAAATCGGTCGGAATCAGTCTTCCGCTTCTGCATTTACCTGAAGCTTCTGACGCTTTCTTGCAGCCACATCGCTGTCGAGGTATTCGTCGTAGGTGGTTACCTTATCAATCAGGGTGCCGTCCGGAATAATTTCCATAATACGGTTTGCTACGGTCTGGATGAACTGGTGATCCTGGGAAGTGAACAATGCCACGCCCGGGAATTTCATCAAACCGTTGTTGAGTGCGGTAATGGACTCCATATCCAAGTGGTTGGTCGGCTCGTCGAGAACCAGTACGTTCGCACCCATAATCATCATCTTAGAAAGCATCACGCGCACGCGCTCGCCGCCGGAAAGGACATTGACGGATTTCACGCCGTCATCACCCGCAAAAAGCATACGTCCGAGGAATCCGCGGACATAGGTTACATCATCCTCCGGAGAAAACGGCATCAGGAAATCAACAATCGTCTCGCTGCCCTTGAAGAGCTCGGTGTTGTCCTTCGGAAAATATGCCTGCGTTGTGGTGATACCCCATTTCACAGTTCCTTCGTCAGGCTCCATCTCCCCTGCAAGAATCTTGAGGAGTACCGTGGTTGCCATCGTATTACCGCCGACAAACGCCACCTTGTCCTCACGGCCGATAATAAAGGAAATATCATCCAGTACCTTTACGCCGTCCACCGTCTTGCTCAAATGGCTGACAGTCAGAACCTCATTACCGATTTCACGCGCCGGGCGGAAATCGATGTAAGGATATTTACGGCTGGAAGGACGAATGTCATCCAACTCAATCTTCTCAAGAGCGCGCTTTCTGGAGGTTGCCTGCTTAGACTTGGAAGCATTTGCGGAGAACCGCTGGATAAACTCCTGCAGCTCCTTAATCTTCTCTTCCTTCTTGCGGTTCGCTTCTTTCATCTGCTTCACCATCAACTGGCTGGACTCGTACCAGAAATCGTAGTTACCGGCATAGAGCTGAATCTTCGCGTAGTCAATGTCGGCAATGTGTGTACAAACCTTGTTGAGGAAATAACGGTCGTGGGAAACCACAATAACCGTATTGTCAAAGTTAATCAGGAACTCCTCAAGCCAGCGGATTGCTTCGAGATCCAAGTGGTTGGTCGGCTCGTCAAGGAGCAGAATATCCGGATTACCGAACAATGCCTGTGCAAGAAGCACCTTCACCTTCTCACTGCCGGTCAGCTCGCTCATCATCTTATAATGCAAGTCGGTTTCAATACCGAGTCCGTTTAAGAGGGTTGCCGCATCGGACTCTGCCTCCCATCCGTTCATCTGTGCAAATTCGCCCTCAAGCTCACTGGCACGGATACCGTCTTCCTCGGTAAAGTCCTCTTTTGCGTAAATGGCTTCCTTCTCCTGCATGATATCATACAGCCGCCGGTTCCCCATAATAACCGTGTTAAGTACATCGCAGCCGTCATACTTAAAGTGGTCCTGCTGCAGGAAGGACAGACGCTGTCCCGGAGTGATTACAACATCGCCCTTGGTCGGCTCCAGCTGACCATTCAAAATCTTAAGAAATGTGGACTTACCGGCGCCGTTTGCACCAATAAGACCATAACAGTTTCCTTCTGTAAATTTGATATTTACATCTTCAAACAACGCTTTTTTGCCGATTCGAAGTGTTACGTTACATGCCTGAATCATAGTATTCCTCCAAGTTTATTTGCTCCATATTTTCTCGAGTATATAATACCCTAAAAAACCACATTTGCCTAGTGCTTTAGGGAATTTTTCTCAGTTTTTTGCCTCTTGTCCTTCCATGTCCGCAAGAAGCTCCGAAAGGATGGTTTCTGCTGCCGCGGCACGCACCTCGTTTCGGTCCATATTTTCAAAATGACGGCAAAATGTCCTCGTCACTCCATCCACGGAAATCCCAAACCACACCAGTCCTACCGGCTTTTCCTCCGTACCGCCGCCCGGACCTGCAATGCCTGTCGTGCTTAAGCCGATGTGCGCTCCGGTCGTTTTTCTTACGCCGTCAGCCATTGCACCTGCCACCTGCCCGCTGACTTCACCGAAGCTCCTCAGAAGTTCTTCCGGCACATGAGCATAGGCTGTCTTTGCCCAATTCGCATAGGTTACAAAAGAAGCATCCAGTACCCGGGATGCATCCGGAACAGCTACCAGACTCGCTGCAACAAGACCTCCGGTGCAGGATTCCGCTGCGGATACGCGAAGTCCCCGTTCCTTTAATACGGCGACTACCCTCTGTGCGGTATTATTTTCGTTCATTGCTCATCCCCCTTTGGAATAAACAAGGTGGTGCAAAGCCTCTGCACCACCTTGTACGTCACAATAATTACAGTTCAAACAGCATCTCCGCATAGGTCGGTACCGGCCAAAGCTTGCGGTCTACAATCATCTCGAGCTCGTCAATCGGCTTTCTGAGCGCCTCCATTGCCGGGCAGACGCTGGCGCGGAAGAAGCGTGCCTTTTCGTCGCCTGCAATCAGTGCATTGGCTTCTGCATCCAGCTTGCGAAGATTCTCAAGCGCTGCCTGTGCCTCGGCAAGAAGTCCGGAGGTCTTCCGGAGAAGTCCGGTCTGTACGCTGACGTCAATACCGCCGCATGCAGTCTTTACCTCATTTACGGAGGATGCAAGCTCTCTTGTAAAGCGGATAACTGCCGGTATGTACAAAGTCGAAGCCATATCAATCATGGTACGAGCCTCGATATTAACTGCCTTTGCGTAGATTTCGTAATCGATTTCCGCACGGCTCTTAAGCTCCGCTGCGGAAAATACCCCCTGATGGGTAAACATCGCAATCGCCTTTTCCGTCGTCAGGGCAGGAATCGCATCTACCATGGAAGGAAGGTTCGGAAGTCCTCTTCTCTGTGCTTCCTCTACCCACTCCTGTGCGTAGCCGTTCCCGTTGAAGATAATTCTTTGGTGATCTGTAAGGGAAGACTTAATCAAATCATGGACAGCCTGATCAAAATCATCTGCCGTCTCCAAAATGTCTGCAAAACGCTCCAGGGTCTCCGCGACAATCGTATTGATCGTTACGTTGGCGTCGGCAACCGACATAGAGGACGCCACCATACGGAACTCGAACTTGTTTCCGGTAAATGCAAACGGCGACGTACGGTTTCTGTCGGTACCGTCACGTCCGAAAATCGGCAGGGTATTAACGCCGGTATCCAGCTTGCCGCCCCTCTTCAGATGCTTAGCCTCGCCGGTCTCGATGAGCTGCGCCACAACGTCGGTAAGCTGTTCGCCGAGGAATACGGAAATGATTGCCGGGGGAGCCTCGTTCGCACCGAGACGATGGTCGTTGCCCGGATTTGCCGCAGAGATGCGCAGAAGGTCTGCATGATTGTCAACGGCTTCCATTACTGCTGCCAGAAACAGCAGGAACTGAATATTCTCATTCGGAGTCTTGCCCGGATTTAACAGGTTCATACCGGTATCGGTAACTAAGGACCAGTTGTTGTGCTTACCGGAACCATTGACCCCTGCAAACGGCTTTTCGTGAAGCAGGCATTCCAGACCGTGGCGCTTTGCCACCTTCTTCATGCACTCCATAATTAACTGGTTGTGGTCGGTTGCCATGTTGGCAGTCGTATAAATCGGGGCAAGCTCGTGCTGCGCGGGAGCTGCCTCGTTATGCTGTGTCTTTGCCAGAATCCCGAGCTTCCAAAGCTCCTGGTTGAGTTCCTTCATGTAGGATGCAACACGCTCCTTCAGACTTCCGAAATAATGGTCGTCCATTTCCTGTCCCTTCGGAGGCTTCGCACCGAAAAGGGTACGTCCGGTAAAGATAAGGTCTTCACGCTTTTTGAAGGTCTTCTGGTCAACGAGGAAGTATTCCTGCTCCGGTCCAACGGAACATTCTACATGTGTAACATCCTTATGCCCAAAGAGGTGTACGACTCTCAGTGCCTGACGGTTTACCGCCTCCATGGAGCGAAGAAGCGGCGTCTTCATATCCAGTGCATCGCCGGTATAAGAACAAAATGCCGTCGGGATGCACAACGTAACACCTGCCGCATCCTCACGCAAAAATGCGGGAGAGGTACAATCCCAGGTGGTATATCCTCTTGCCTCGAAGGTCGCACGAAGACCGCCGTTCGGAAAGGAGGATGCATCGGGTTCCCCTTTAATCAGCTCCCTGCTCGAAAACTCGAGCATAATCCTGCCCTTGGGTGCAGGTGCGATAAAGGAGTCATGTTTCTCCGCAGTGATACCGGTCAAAGGCTGGAACCAATGGGTATAATGCGTTGCACCTCGCTCGAGCGCCCACTCCTTCATTTCCTTCGCAATGACTTCGGCTACTTTCGGGTCCAGACTCTTGCCCTGGTGAATGGTTTCCTTCAAAGCCTGAAAAGTCTCCGCAGGCAAACGTTCCTCCATAACCGTTTCGTTAAATACATTGGACCCAAAAAGTTCCGTCAGCTTTTCTGTCATATTTTCCGTTCTCCCTGATTTATCTTATAAACTTCAACCCAATCCCAAACGACGGCATTTACTGCTTGTCGTCTGCGCCCCGCGCCAACTGCTCGGCATTGACCAATGTGACATCCATCTGGCGGAACGGGATGGTAAAGCCCTCTTCCTTCATTGCATAGCGAACGTCCTCCTGAAGCTCCCAAAAGGTATCCCAATACAATTCACGCTGAACCCAGACACGGAAGCCAAGCTTAATGCTGTCTGTACCGAATTCCTTCACGAACGCGGCAATCGGCTGCTCCTTAAGAACGTTGGCATTGGCATTTGCAATACGCCGCAGCAAATCCTTCATCGCACGGATATCATCCTGATAACCAATCGGAATCTCCATATCGATACGACGAAGCGGCTCCTGGTTTACATTGATCAGGTTACTGTTGGAAAGCGAGCCGTTCGGCAAAACAACCACACGATTATCAATTGTATGCAGCTTCGTATAACAGATTCCGATATCGGTAACCGTTCCCTCAAATCCGTTAACACAGATGTAATCGCCTATCAGAAACGGTTTCGTCATAAGAATCAGAATCCCGCCTGCAAAGTTCGATAAGCTTCCCTGCAGGGACAAGCCAACCGCAAGACCGAACGAACCAATCAATGCAACAAAAGATGTGGTAGGGATTCCGACAACGTCCGCAACGGCAATCAACACCACAAGATTAAGCGCAATACCAATCAGGTTTCGCAGGAAACCTGCCACGCCCTTATCCAGACGTCTCTTGCAGACACGGTCAAACAGCTTCAAAACTGCCTTCACAATTTTTCTGCCGATAAACAACAGAAGAAGGGCAACGATTATTCGCATAAGGAACGGGGAAATCGTATTCCAAACCGCCCCATAATCAATCCCTTCCAGACTCTTCAAGATGCTTTTCATCACTTACCTCATAAATCCCGTACAGGAGTACACCCCTTGGAGAATGTTCTCACGCAGCAAGCGCTCCGCATCCGAAAATACATTCCCCATCACAATGTACTCCTGTCAGATTTCAAATATTCTATTTCTTTGCTTTTGCCCTGGCTGTCTTCTTTGCCTTTGCTTCGACTGCCGGCTTCTTCTCAGGCTCCGCAATCGGAGTACATGCAAATACCGTGCAGCCAAGCGGAGGAATGGTAACCGTGATGGAATGATCTCTGCCGTCCACACGTTCTTCCTTTGACTGCTTCAGGCGGGTATTTACATTTCCTTCGCCGCCATAAGCAACACTGTCGCTGTTGAAGATTTCTTTATACTTGCCGCGGAACGGAACGCCAATCTGCTTCTTCTCATAAACTACCGGCGTAAAGTTGCAAACAACGAGCAGCGTCTCATTCGGATCTTCGGTCTTACGTACGAAGGAAACCATACTGTGGTCGGCGTCCAAGCAGCTCATCCACTCAAATCCATCCGGGTCCTGGTCAAGTACATACAATGCGGGATGTGTCTGATACAACTTGTTCAAGTCGCGCACATAATCCTGAATCTTCTTATTGCGGCTCTCACCATCCGGCATATACTCATCCTTGTCGGTAACCAAATGCCACTCAAGGCTCTTTTCCTCACTCCACTCGGAAAGCGGCGCCATATCCTGTCCCATAAACAGGAGCTTCTTGCCGGGATGACACATCATATAGCCGTATGCTGCGCGGAGGTTTGCAAACTTCTCTTCCCATGTTCCGGGCATCTTGCCAAGCATGGAGCCCTTTCCGTGAACAACCTCATCGTGCGAGAATACAAGAACAAAATTCTCGCTGTAAGCATAAATGAGACTGAAGGTGAGCGCACCGTGGCAGCCCTTACGGAACAATGGGTCCTGACGCATATAATTGGTAAAATCGTTCATCCAGCCCATATTCCACTTGAAGTCAAAGCCCAGACCGTCGTCATTAAGATCGCCGGTAATCTTCGGCCATGCGGTAGACTCCTCGGCAATCATAATTGCACCGGGAACCTGCTTCTTAACGATGGAATTGAGATGCTTCAGGAACTCAACGGCCTCAAGGTTCTCATTGCCGCCGTAAATGTTGGCAACCCACTCGCCGTCATTCTTTCCGTAGTCAAGATACAGCATCGATGCCACGGCATCCATACGGATACCGTCGGCATGATATTTCTTCAGCCAGAACAGCGCATTGGCAATCAGGAAGTTGCTGACCTCCGGTCTGCCGTAATTAAAAATCAAAGTGCCCCAATGGGGATGACTTCCCTTTCTGGGATCCCAGTGCTCATACAAACAGGTACCGTCAAAGTTGGAAAGTCCGAACGTATCTCTCGGGAAGTGCGCGGGTACCCAGTCAAGGATAACGCCGATTCCCTGTTCATGCATATAATTCATGAAGAACATGAAATCCTCCGGCGTACCGTAACGTGCGGTCGCACTGTAGTAACCGGTCACCTGATACCCCCAGGACGCATCCAGCGGATGCTCCATAATCGGCATCAGCTCAATATGGGTATAGCCCATATTCTTTACATATTCGGCAAGCATAACAGCAAGCTCACGGTAATTGTAAAAGCTTCCGTTTTCCTCCTTAGGCTTTTTCCAGGAACCCAGATGAACCTCGTAAATCGACATCGGATTCTTAACCGGAGTCTTTTTGTTCCGTTCTTCCATATAAGTCTGATCCGTCCACGCAAAGCCGGTCAGATCAGCAACCTTCGAGGCAGTCCCCGGACGAAGCTCGGCAGCATTGGCATAAGGATCGGCTTTCAGACAAGTCAGACCGCCCTTGGTCTTAATCTCAAATTTATAAAGCTCGCCGACGCCGACTCCCGGGATAAACAACTCGTGAATACCGGCAGCGCCAAGGCGGCGCATCGGATGCACACGGCCATCCCAGCGGTTAAAGTCGCCGACAACGCTGACACGCATAGCAAACGGAGCCCAGACTGCAAAATAGGTTCCGGCAATCCCGTTAATTGTCATGGGATGAGCGCCCAGCTTCTCATAAATCTCATAGTGAATGCCGGAGCAAAACGCGTCGCATTCCTCCTCACTGATCTGCGGAAGGAAACGATACGGATCATAAGCAACCTTTTCGCCGTCGTCGTAAACATAGTGAAGCTCGTATTCCGGAATGGTCTTGCCGGGAACCAGGCATGCAAAGTAGCCTCCTTCGTCCATGCACTCCATCGGAACCTCGCTCTTACCCTTCATGCGTACCCCAATCTGCTTTGCATGCGGGTCAAATGCGGCAATCATAATGCCATCCTTGGTTTCATGACCGCCCAATACCTGATGCGGGTTGTCATGCTCAGAATAGACCAGCGCCTCAATCTCCGGCCATTTCATCATGTGATACAAAATCTCATTCATCATTTTTTCCTCCCATATTCAGAAGTTTATTGAATTATCCTGCGGTGAAATCATCCAACCACCAGGGATCGGCCACGCCGCCCTCTTCCGGCTGCTCCGGCGTATATTTACGAAAAACAGGCTCCAAAAGAAACGTGGACATCAACGTATAAATTGCCGGAACCACAAATACCAGCGGCGGAATCAAATAAATGCCCAAAAGACTTGCAATCAAAAGAATCAGAAGTCCGACGGTATAGAAGAAATTCCGAAGCGAAAGCACAAACGCCATCTTAATCAGCGCGCCGGTTTTCAGGGTAAATCTGGAAAGAATCGGATACAGGTAAATGCTGATGCAGGCGAAGAGTAAAATAATAACAAACGTGCCTGCATGGTAAACCTGTCCGAAGGTCGACTTCGGGTCCATAGCCATCGCCAGATTGTAACACTGCAAAAGGATATACACCATAGCAATCTGAATCAATCCGCAGAGAAATCCCTGAATAAAATTCCGCTTAAATGAACGAAAATACTCCTTAAGCGCATAACTGCGGCTCCTTCTGATATTCTTCATGGTCGCGTAATATATTGCGGTGCATGCCGGACCGATTCCGATAATAAAGGTCACGACAAATGCAATATTCAGCATAATCATATCTGCTATTTTGCCCATTGCGGTGAAAAACTTGTTATCTATATTAAAAAAATCACCCATTTTTTTGTTTTTTCTCCATTTCCTTCATTCAAAGAACCCCAAAAAGTATACGACTCTCCACTTTGTTTCATTGTACCATATTTGCAGCCATATGACAAGCACAAAACCATTCCGGTTGCCATATGCTGGTATTTATGATAGAATAAATCGTCGAAGTGTTTTCATCCTTTGATTTGAGAAAGTCTGTTGGGGGGAATTACTATGGAACAAAAAGATTACGGATTGGTATTTGCCGGCGGCGGCGGTAAGGGCGCATACGAAATCGGCGTTTGGAAGGCTCTGCGCTTTCTGCACATGGACGCCTGGATTAAGGGCGTATCCGGCGCTTCGGTCGGCGCGTTGAATGCCGCTCTTTTTTCCCTGGACGATTACAACAATGCAGAACGCATTTGGAAAAACATTCACCCAATTCAGTTTCTCGGTCCTTCTCCGGATGGAGTCTGCTCCCGCGACGGACTTCTTAAGATTCTGCGAAACGAACTATCGCTTACCCAACTCTCCAACAGCCGCATTCCGGCTTACGTCAGTGTTGCCCGCTGCCCGGAATCCACGAAAAATGTGATGAATTTTGAATCCGCGCTCGCTTGTACCGACCCTGAACTGGAGTGGGACGGCGAATATATAAAATTAAACGGCAGGACTCCCGCGGAAATCGAGCTGTTGCTCTTAGCCTCCTCCGCCCTGCCGATCGTCTATGACCCGATAGAGATTGACCGGGTCTATTACCGTGACGGCGGCCTTTATGACAATCTGCCGATGCGTCCGCTGCTCGACGCCGGTCTTAAAAACCTGATTTTGGTTCAGCTTGCCCCCGACGCCGAATATGACGTCATGGTCGCGTCCCGAACCGATGATTTGCTCGTAATAAAACCCTCCGTCAGCATCGGAGGGCTGTTATCCGGGACTTTGGATTTTGACAGTGCAAATGTCATGTACCGCGTCCATCTGGGCTTCTACGATACCATTCGCACGGTTGAGTTCTACGAACGCAGACTTCTTGGTTTTCCTGTATCTGCCGCAGAAAAGCAGCAGAGAATCGAGGCAGATCTGGAGAAGGTTCGTTCTCTGGCGCGTCTGGATAACCTGTCGGCATCTGCAGAACGCAATAAGTCGATTTTTGAAGAAATCGCCGCCAAATATGACAGCTAGTGTATTGGGTTCGGTAAATTCGTATATGCTGTACTAGCCTGCCATGCCTACCAGCGCCATCGTAAAGGAAAGGTATGCCATAAAGGAGGCAACCGAAAGAATAATCCAAAAGACCGGCATCTTCTCCTGCTGCTTCGGCGTCAGTTCTCTCATTTGGGGAGCATTCAGCCGCAGCAGATACCGCCACAGCGCAACCATAACCATAAACACAATGATAAAGAAAAGCATACCCAGCGTATACCACAAAGCTCCTGCCACAATCGCACAGATTCGGTAAAGTACGCTCCCCTCCTTAAGGAAAAAGCCGCCTGCCATACTCAGAAAATACAGTCCGACGCCGAGCATCTCTCCGATGCTTGCATATTTCAAAAAACGTTCTATGCTCATACTTCTTCCGCCTTTCCCATACCGTTCAGAATCTGCTCCGCATACGCGGCAAACGCACTGGGAAGCGCATAACGATTCCGAATCTCCTCTTTGGTTACAAAATGATATTCGCCCGACGCAAGTAACTTCTCCGGATCGGAATGCTTTGCCAGCTTCAGGGCATATGCGATCATCCGCCACTCCACATGGCTGAAAATGTGCTTTGCCTCCGGCAAACGCCGAATCTGCTCGGCCTCAAGTCCCCGGCATTGCAGCCACTCTCTCTTTACCTCCTCTGCAGTAAGCCTTCCGGCGGCTCCCGGCAGCTCCCAAAGCCCTGCCAGAAGTCCCCTCGCCGGCCGCTTTCCGAGAAGATACCGTCCGTCCCATTCTATTACAAAAATGGTCCGTTCCTCAATCCTTCTCTCTTTTTTCGTCGGCTTGACCGGAATCTCTCCGTAGCTTTCCTCATGAAATGCCTTGCACAAATGCATAAGAGGACAATCTTCGCAATGCGGCTTCCCGTTGGGCACGCACACCGTTGCTCCGATATCCATAACCGCCTGGTTAAAATCCCCCGGGCGTTCCTTCGGAATAATCACCTGCAAATCCGCCTGCAGCTGCCGCTTGACCGCATCCTTTGTGATATCGTCACGACTTCCCTGCACACGCTTCATAACCCGCAGAACATTTCCGTCCACCGCCGGAACCGGAATGCCGTAAGCAATCGACGCAATGGCGCCTGCGGTATAATTTCCGATGCCGGGCAGGCTTCTCAGCAGCTCATAATCTGCCGGAATACTGCCGCCGTGCTCACGCATGATTACCTGCGCCGCCTTCTGCAAATTACGCACACGGCTATAGTATCCAAGCCCTTCCCAAAGCTTCAGAAGCTGTTCCTCCGGCGCTTCCGCCAAAGCCTTCACATCGGGCAGCGCTTCTAAGAACCGATAATAATAGCCGCGTACAGCCTCCACGCGGGTCTGCTGCAACATAATTTCGGAGACCCAGGTGTGATACGGATTCCGCTCTTCCCGCCAGGGAAGAACCCGGGCATTATAATCGTACCAATGAAGCAAATACGAAACAATTTCCCGATAATCCTCGACCATGGGTCTCCTCCTAATCCTTCTAATCAAAGCGGATATTTGCTATCCGCTTCACTACTTGCTCATAACCTCATTGCCGCTTCTGCGCTATAACGTCACAGTATGCAAAGACTTATACAGCCTCAGCTTCCTGCTCGTCGTTCAGCTTCTGCATTTGCAGCTGTGCGGTTACAAGGCCGTAGTAAATGCCCTGCTTTTCCATCAGTTCATTGTGCGTACCGACCTCGGCAATCTGATGTCCGTCGATAACCACAAGACGGTCTGCATCCTTCAGAGTCGACAGACGGTGTGCAATCGCAAATGTCGTGCAGCCTGCGGTCAGACGCTCGAGAGCCTTCTGAATCAGGTATTCGCTCTCGGTATCCAAGCTCGAGGTCGCTTCATCCAGAATCAAAAGCTTCGGATGATTCAAAATCGCTCTTGCAATGGCAAGCCGCTGACGCTCCCCGCCCGATAAGTTAAATCCGTGCTCGCCGACGTAGGTATTGTAGCCATCCGGCGTCTTCAGAATAAAATCATGCGCATTTGCCATCTTGGCAGCCATGATAATCTCTTCCTCCGTTGCATCCGGCTTCGCAAATCTGAGGTTGTTGTAAATGGTTCCCGCAAACAGGAAATTCTCCTGCAAAACCACGCCGATCTGCGAATGGTAGTTGCTGATTTTCAGGTTGTTGATGTCAACCCCGTCAATCAGCAGCTGACCGTCATCCACTTCGTAGAGACGCATAATCAGGTTAATCATCGTGGATTTACCGGTGCCGGAAGCGCCGACAAGTCCAATCATTTCACCCGGCTTAACCTTCAGATTGATCTTCTCGAGAACCGGCTCATAGGAACGATAGCCGAAGACAACGTCGCGGAATTCGACCTCACCCCGGATGTCCTTTGCAACGGACTCTTCATGATCCTGAATCAACGGCTGTTCGTCAAGAACATCGTAAATACGCTCAAGACTTGTCAGCAGCATTGTTATCTGTCTCGGCAGGAACGTCATCCACTGTAACGGTCCGAACAGCATACCCGCATAGCTGATAAACTGTGTCAGACGGCCAACGGTCATGCTGCCGGCAAGAACATTGCGTCCGCCGAAATAGGTTGCCGCATAGATGCCCATGCTCATCATAAAGCTGAGCATCGGAAACAGCGTCGCCCAGAAAATTTCGTTACGTTTCTGAATCTTTGCAAAATCATCGGTGAGCCGGTGGAATTTCCGTGCTTCCTGCTCCTCGGTACCGAACGATTTTACAACACGCATACCGGACAGAACGTCCTGCAAACCCGCATTGGTACGATCTCCGCGGTGCCACTGCATGTGGAAGCGGCGATGAATCTCCTTACGGAAGCTCATACTTGCGGCAAATGCAATCGGCATGAAAACAATCGTAATCAGCGTCAGCTTCCAGTTCATGGTAAGCATAATCACAATCGTTGCCGCCATGGTAACCAGACAGTTAAACATGTTGGCAAACGCATCTTCCATAAAGAAGCGGATGTTCTTCGTATCACCGGTGATGCGGTTCATGAGAACGCCGGGCTTACGGTCCTGTACAAAGGACAGCGAAAGCTCCTGCACCTTGTCGTACATCTGCGCACGCAAATCCATGCTGATTCTTGTACCCATCGAGGTACACAGCCAGTATCTCATAATCGCAATAATAATACTGACAATCGTAAGCGACACCATGATTCCGGCAAATACCGCTACCGCCGTCATGCCACCCTTCTGCGGTTTCAAATACTCATCAATGAATACCTGCTGAATCTTCGGGGACAGCAGCGAAAGGGCTGCCGCCACGCTCATGGTAAGCGCAATCAGAACCAAACGGGTCTTGTATTTGCCCCATGTCTTTAGAAACTTCAAAAGTGTGGAAGGCCTGTTGCTGCACTTCGGACACTCTCTCGCTCCGCGCAAAGCCCTGCCGCAATTCGGACAGGTCTTGTCATATTCGCGGCTGATAAGCATTTTTCTCGAACCATCACGCAAAAGAAGCGCTCCCTTAGCGATAAACGCCATACGGGATACGTGCTTCATTGAGAACCGAAGCAGGATACGGTCCTCATCCATCATCGTGGTCCGAATAATCAAAATACCATTATTTACCTGTGGTTCGCATTTCAGGAATGTGATATCCTTCAGGTTGATTTCCTCAGAGACAGTCTCTCCGTCAAACACTACGAGGCGCTTTTCGGTAACTGCCATATAACCGTCCTTCTTAATGCGGCCGTCGCTTCCGATGTCGTAGGGGGAGCAATAACGAACGTGCTCACTATCCGACAGCTTCATCGCACTGCGCAAAGAAAGCGGCAGTTGAAAATTCAGTTCCATGTTGCCTCCTTTACAGGAACAAATCCAGCTTCTTCAGCTCGCCGGCTGACAATTTTGTATAATCCGGAATTTCAAACCGGTTCCCGTCCAAATCCGTAATCAAAAGTCTTGTATCAGACAAGTGTACTACAGAGCTGGAATTCATATAAATAACGAATTTGCAGGGACCCTCGTCCGTTACAACGTCAAAATATGCATGACCGTATTCGTCCTTAATATTGTTGATTTTTTTAATAATCGGTGTGAAATAGCGGATGTTCATCTGCTCGAGAAGCATAGTTCTCGTCTCTTCGCTCACATCGGTTTTCAGGTTTTTGATAATGCCGATTTCCTTCGATTTCTCATCCGGCATACGAATACTGATATAACGATCCGGATCTGAGAACGGAAAGCTTCGTACAACACGCACGCGGTCATAGGTCTCTTCTTCAATTTTCAGAGAAACAAAGCCGCCCTTTGTGCGGGCAAATTCTGCATTATCCTTTGTAATATAACGGAGTCTGAGCATTTCATCGGTCTCAGCCTCCATCTGCTCTAAATTAAACTCCTCATCGGCAGTTTCAAATTTCTTAATACCCATTTGAAATCTCCTCCTTTTTATTCCAGTCCCTTCAAAGCGAGAGCCTTCGTCTGCAGCTCACGCAGCTTGAAGTATGTACCCTTCTTGGCAACCAGTTCCTCGTGCGTTCCTTCCTCCGTTACCTTGCCGTCGTCAATGACAACCAGGCGGTGTGCATCACGCAGTGTCGACAGACGATGCGCAATGGAAATGGTGGTTCTGCCCTTAATCAGAAGGTTAATGGACACCTGAATCGCCTGCTCCGTCTCGGTATCGACCGATGCGGTTGCCTCGTCGAGAATCAGAATCTTCGGATTGGCAAGAATTGCACGCGCGATACTGATTCGCTGACGCTCACCGCCGGAAAGCTCCCGACCGGAAGAACCGATCTGTGTATCATAACCGTCCGGCATCTTGCAGATAAAGTCATGTGCGCTCGCCAAAACAGCGGCACGGATAATTTCTTCCTTGGTCGCATCCTTCTTGGCATAGGCAATATTCTCCGCAACGGTACCCATGAAGATGTACGTCTCCTGGGAAACCATTGCAACATTTCCGCGAAGCGTCTCAAAAGACAAGTCCTTCAGATTCACGCCGTCCAGCGTAACCGTACCCTCCTGCGGGTCATACAGACGGGAGATCAGGTTAACAATCGTCGTCTTACCGGCGCCCGAACGTCCGACAATACCGAGCATCTTGCCCGCTTCGGCCTTCATGGTAACGTTTTTCAGAACCGGTTTATTCTGCTCGTAACCGAAGGTGACATTCTTCATCTCGATAGTTCCGTCGATATGCTCGAGGTGAATCGGGTCAGCAATCTCCTGAATCTCCGGAACAGCGTCGATAATCTCAAACATACGCTGTGCGCAGTTCATACAGCCGGTAAACCAGCGGAAGAAATGCGAGAAGAAATCCATCGGACCGTTTAACTGGGATACATAACCGGTAAAGGTAATCATAAGACCCAGATCAATGTCCTTCTTCACGATAATCAGGTATGCTCCGACTACCATAACAAGCAGTCCGGCAAGATTCTCTGCGGCGCTGTAAAGACCCCAGAATTTGTTATCGTATGCCACAACCTCCATATCGGCATTGCGCACACGCTCATTGTTTTTGTTGAAACGCTCAATCTCACTCTCTTCCTGTCCAAATGCCTTAACGACTCTTGCACCGGTCAGATTGTCATGAATACGGGAATTGAGGCTTCGGTTTGCACGATGCTGCTTACCGTAGCGGTGCCACAGGCGCGGCAGCAAAATCCAGCTGATTAAAAAGGTTACCGGCATGAAAATCATTGCCGCTACAGCCAGAATCGGATGCAATGTGAACATAATCACCGCCATTGCGATGATGGTAAACACGTTAATCAAAAAGTACGGCAAACCATCAATAAAGAAGCCGGTAACCTCGTCCGCATCGTACATAACACGCGTCATCAGCGAACCGGTCTGCTTGCTCGTAAAGAAGTTGATGGACAGCTTACCCATGGAGGTAAATACCTCTGTCTTCATGTCACGCACAAGCTCTGGAACAATCTTTGCAGTCAGAACGCCCTGCAGGATACCGACCAGCTGAATGGTCAGACGCGTCATAATCATGGTCAGAACCACCAGTCCGAGCGCGACCGCATAGCGTCCGTCGGCAATACCGAATTTTGCAAGGAAATCCTCACTCTTACCGAGAACCTTATCATAGAGAATCGTACCGTTCAGATACGGCCATACCAGGTTCAGAACCGCAGTACATATGTAACACAAAAACATTACCGCGAGCTTCTTCTTATGGGGTTTCAGGTAGCCAAGCGTACGGAAGAAAATGTTCTTGGTATCCATACATTTCGGGCAAATCTTGCGTTCCGGGTCCGGATACATGTTGCCGCAGTTCGGGCAATATGCCTCCATTTCCTTGTCTTCAAGCATCTCCGGAGTGATTTCCTTCTCCTCCTGCAAGTTCTTGAAAATCTTCTCCAAACGATTGACGTCGCCCATGCATTTGTTGGAAAATGCGGCAATGCTCGTTGCCTCGCCCTCCGCCTTTTCGTCCACCGGGTCCGGCGCAATCATAATCAGAAAACCACCGCCCACGGTACGCTCAATCAACAGCTTCTGAATGTCCTTGATTTCATAGACATCCAGCTCCCATTCGCGCTCGGCTTCAATCCGAAACCGCGAAATATTCTCCGTACCCTTAAAGTAATGCAGCTCTCCGGGCACTGCTTCCGAAACTGCCACAAGCAGCTTTTCCTTTGTAATCAACAGGCAGCCACGGGTAAAATGACAGGAAAGATCCATGTCAATCTTTGAAGTAAGGATGATTTCCTCCTCCGAGATCCCCCGCTCTGCCAATAAGGGACGAAGCTGTTTGGGTATTTTGTTAATTTGGGGTAATCCCTGTTTTTTCTTTTTCATGCTTCCTCCTAATTTCCGGTCACGANNTTTCTGCATTCGCACAGGTCATGACACGCCCCGACGCTCTGCTTCGCAGAGGTCGTGACATAAAAGGCACAGTTCCAATCGAAACTGTGCCTCAAGCTTTCTTCTATGCTCCGTTATCCGGAATAATTTACCTGCTTCACAGTCCGATTTGTAATCATTGCTATAATTCGTTTCTCCCAACACCAATCGGAGCGCCAAATCGGACATTCGCAATTTACCCTGTCTCGACCCTGTGCTGACGCACAGGTCGGGACAAGCGACGCCATGCATTCGCACAGGTCGTGACAGGTAATTTTAGTCCCGACTCTGTGCTGGCGCACAGGTCGTGACAGGAATTAGAGTCTCGACGCCATGCTAACGCATGGGTCGGGACAGGTATTACGAATAACTCTGTCAGACCGGAACGGTCTTACAGATACTTCTTCATCGCAGGACAAATGTCGAGCGTTGCGAAGTAATCCTTAATGGTTTCTGCGCGTCGAATCATCTGAACAGAACCGTCTTCCTTCAGAAGAAGCTCTGCGGATTTCAATTTACCGTTATAGTTGTAACCCATAGCGTAGCCGTGGGCGCCGGTATCATGAATTACCAGATAATCTCCGATTGCAATCTCGGGAAGCTCGCGGTCAATTGCGAACTTATCATTGTTCTCACAAAGAGATCCAACTACATCATATACATGGTCATTCGGCGCGTCTTCCTTGCCGAGAACAGTGATATGATGGTATGCACCGTACATTGCCGGGCGCATCAGGTTCACTGCACACGCATCCACACCAATGTACTCCTTATAAATATGCTTTTCATGGATAGCCTTAACAACCAGCTGTCCGTAAGGTCCCATCATGAAACGGCCAAGCTCCGTGAAGATAGACACATCGCCCATGCCTGCGGGAACAAGAATCTCTTCGTAAACTTTGCGCACATCTTCACCAATGCGAAGAATATCCACCTTCTGCTGGTCGGGACGATAAGGGATACCGATACCGCCGGAAAGGTTGATAAAGGAAATATGCGCGCCTGTCGCTTTCTTCAAATCAACAGCCAACGTAAACAGAGTACGAGCCAGAGTCGGGTAATACTCATTGGCGGTCGTATTGCTTACCAGAAAAGAATGAATACCAAAATGCTCAACGCCAAGACCCATCAGCTGACGATATCCTTCCATCATCTGCTCCTTGGTACAGCCGTACTTTGCGTCGCCGGGATTATCCATAATTCCGTTTTCAAGTTCATAGATGCCACCTGGGTTGTAACGCATACACACCGTCTTGGGCACACCGCACTCTTCCTTTAGGAGAGGAATGTGGGTAATGTCGTCCAGGTTAATGAAGGCGCCTAAGTCCTTAGCCTTGGTAAATTCTCCGAAAGGGGTCTCGTTGGAGGAGAACATAATCTCTCCGTCAGAGAAGCCCACTGCATCCGCCATGCAAAGCTCAGACATGGAAGAACAGTCCGTACCGCAGCCTTCTTCTTTCAGGAGCTGCAGCAAATACGGGTTGGGGTTGGCCTTAACCGCAAAAAATTCCTTGAATCCCGGGTTCCATGAAAATGCCTTCCGAAGCTCACGCGCGTTCTCGCGAATCGCCTTCTCGTCATAAATATGGAATGGGGTGGGATAGGTTTTAACAATTTCTTCAACCATATCCTTTGTTACAAATGGAATTTTCATTGGTAGTGCTCCTTTCTCGCTTTGTCTGTTAAAAAGAGTTTCCTATAGAATAAAAAAGACTCTAGTCTTAAACAAAAACTAGAGTCATTCTAACACATGTAATTTACGATTGCAATCGTAAATTTATATTGGATTTTTGTAGTATTTCGTACTAACGTCCCAATTTTATCCGATATCTCAGGGCATTCAATTTTCCTTTGACGCCTTTCTTGTACAGTTTCGGATAAGGGCTCATAATATGATTGCTGTCCTTGCTTGTCTTCTTAATCTTACTCGAAAATGTTTCGTCAACATCCGCAGCCTGCAATAGAGTTGCACTGACATTTTCCGAAGCAACACAGGAGTCGAACCACTGTTTTCCTTTTTCGGAACGGATTGCTGCTATGGAGATTCCTTTATTGTCGTTCGGAATCTTGTGAGACTTATCATTCTGCCAGTAATCTCCCACGGTAATATCTGCGCAGCTCGTTTCGGCACGTTGGCAGGAATAGCAGCATTTTTTCAAATGTTTATTCGATAAAAAGTCAACGATAAAAGGATCATCAAATTGTGATCGCTTATATACCTTTCCATTTTCAAAGGCAGCCTTTACAACATATGGTTTCCATCCTAATAGTTTCGATCGAAAATCAATATGAGTAAGTTTTGACTTGTACTTTTTTTCTAACATCTGAACATAGGATTGATAATTGCCAAGGGACGGCACCCCATGACAAAGAAAGTCGCACAACAGTAATCTTTCATGCTCTCCGAAGTATTTCCTTAAACCCTCTACCTGACACGGTGTTCCGCAAAACATAACCGTTTTGCCTTCCGCCAGATTTTGGCGAATCCGCTGATGTACGTCGAGCATTGCCGATTCTAAATATTTGGACTTTTGAAGTTTCTCTAATGCGACCTGCTCCGTGCTCATAGCCGACAGCATATAATACTGTTCATCAAACGAGGCTCCGTACACAACCCCATTTTCTGCCAAAACCCGCTTCGCAAGCAGTCCAAATGCATTTCCGGAAGTTCCCGCCCGGCGAAACTCATCATTCTTAGCATAAACAGCAAAATACTCCGGCGCAAAATCGGCCGGTTTATGCGGGTTTCTGATTCCGCAGACCTGAACGCATCTTCCGCATTGAATACATTGGTTTTCATTTACAATTTCAGGATACCAAAAGCCGCCTTCCTGCTGCTTCATTTCAAGAACATGCTTAGGACATGCATTGACACATGCCGCACAGCCGGTACAGGATTCATGCGACGCCAAAAACTCCGGTGTAACCCGATGCTGCCTGGGTGATTCTTCTACCTCTGCAATTGCATTACGAAGAAACTCCATCGATTTGTTTCGTTCGGACTGCAAAAGGATTCTAACGTTAGAATAATCAATTGCATGCTCCTCTATTTCCTTTGTCGATACCCCAAAAACCCTATCTTTTATTTCAAACAAATTCAGGATGCTTTCAATTCTCGAAAAACGCGAAGTCTCTTTTGATTCTTTTTCGGAATTAAAGACAAAAAACGGCTTCTCCATGTTGATAGAAAGCGCCGTTCCATGGAAGGAATCCGTAATGACCGTATGGGCATTTTTTATCATTGTCAAAAATGTATCCGGACCGGCGTCCGAAACCGTCGCCCATTTTTTATCAAGCAAATACTGGTTTCCCGGCAGCACGTAAACAGCAAGTCCGTTTTTCTTCGCTACAGCATTGATAAATCCGCGTGCCTTGACAAGATTGTTTTTTCTCAGGAAATAACAAAACACATATGGTTTTTCCGGATAGTCCGTACACGCTATTTTTTCCCAATCCTCTTTACTGATAAGAAATGTCGGGTCTAATGTCTGTTCCGGGCGTCTTCCGGACGCCTCAAAAATCGCATCGCATCCCTGTTTTTCTCTTACTGACAGCGCGTCAAAATTCTCGACCCACTCCTTATACTGCGGAGCCATTTCAGGAGGAATGCTCCCCACTCCGAGACTCGGGTACAGGTTTCTCGTTCCTTAATTTTGAGTTATAATAGGCGAATCGACGCAGGAAAAGTACAAACTTACCTCCAGTTTTCCAAAATGTAACTACATCCTTCTCGGGAATGTACATTTTGGCGCAAAAAGAAAAGACCGCCGATGTTAAAATCAGCAGTCTCAAAGTTTCATATCCTAAAATGTTCATTTTTATTGGGTGCAAATGATATTATCATTTTTTTCGTTTGAAAATGCGAATGATATTATCATCCGAAAAGCGGCGGCAAATCAGAATACAAAAATGTACATTTGCCCCGTTTTGCTCATTCGTGTCGGCTGCGAATGATAACATCATTTTGGTGTTCCGCACATCTGCATTTCCAAGATGGGTTTCACACCTTTCCCTCTGTCCCGTTCGTACCCTTCATCTCATTTAACTCCAAAGCATCATCCAGATTGAAGTTCACGGTTTGCTGCTCCAGGAATCCCGTTCCTTGAATCCGATAGGACATTGTGTTTTTCCATCCGCAGCTCCGATACAACAGCCTGATCAGTTCTTTGCTGTTCACGTCACAGGTTTCTCGCTCCTTAATTTCGGGCAGCCTGTGGGCACCGGCATCATCAATCCCACAACCTTGAACTGCGAGTTGCCTTTTCCCCAGATTCAACAGAAATCGGTAATATTCCGGGTACCCCATAATCTCCAGTGTGGTACGATGAATGGCGATCCGGCCCGAGCCCAAATTTACAGAGATCCCCGGTTTTCTTGCATCCCACAGCATATTTATTTCTTCATTCATATTCTCATCTCCTAAAATGGGCGCACTTACCCCTGTTCAATCCTCAAAACACTATGCTACTTCCGCTCTCCCGTCAGGACCCCCACCGAAACATAGTCGTCCATCTGTTGGATTTTCGTGTCCGCCCTATGCTGCTCTACAGGGACGCCGAAGGTACTTGCAACATCATCTGGGTAATATCCTTTTCTCGTGTTGACTGTGGGTTCCGTCTTACCAGTCTCCTGAGCACCTTCATTAGGCATCTCAGCCACATTCTGAGATGCCTGTTCATTTTTCTTGCTTCTTTTTCCCTCATGAAAGATTTCCGGAACCGTCAGGTCAAACACATAGAGCGTCTTTCCCTCAAACTGGATGCGATAGCCAAGCATCTTGTACCGGCAGCTTTCATCCCATCCCATTTCCCGATAAACCAGCTCAGAAAACGGTTTTCCTACCATCTTCCGACTTTTCCGCTTATCCGGCTTTGCGATGCACCAGCGCAGCGCGTCCTTATCGTTTTCGTCACAACCCTCCACAACAATACGTTTCAGCTCCCTATTGAACATCATGTGTATATACACAACGTCCTCAAGCCCCTCAATGCAGGCTGTATTGAAGGTAACACTGTCTTTTCGGATCGTTATGGCCGGATCACGCAGATGCGCAAACAGCTCCTTCCGGACAATCTGGTATCCCTCGTAAGAGAAATTCTGTTCCAGTTCGGCCATCCTCTGCTCTCTGGCTGAAAACTCTTCCTTATGTAGCGTATCCCTCTTCTGTTCCTCATTCATTTATATTCTCCCATCCTTCCATAATTCTCTCAGCCTCCCGCATTAGAGCTTTCAGTTCCTCAGATGTAATCAAATTATAGTCCTCTACTTCCTTCGCAGGACGCAAAATATCCCAGGCCCCCGCATAATGCTCCTGTTCGAGCATATTCACACAGGCAAGGCTGATAACCGGCCTGCCAAAGCTGTCTGCCCAGGCCGCCGGGAATACCATCATTTTCTTCTTTATGACGATCTCTTCCTGTTCCCCCTCAGTGCCATCCTGTTCCGGCCTCTGCGGAGGCAAAGTAATCTCTTCTATCTTGATCATCTCAGGCTCATCCAGCTGAAACAGCAACATTTTATTTTCCCCGATCCCGACATACTCCCCGCGGAAACGGTATCGTGTATCTTCTTCCCATTCCATGATATCAAAGAGTGTTTTTGCAAGCCCCCTGCAGGAAATGGCGCTGACACTCCACCGGGAATCTTTCAATCTCCCCCACCGAATTGCATTTGGATTGTCCTTACTGCATGGCCGGATCGCAATACATCTTCTGACTGTGTTTAGCAACAGTTCCACATATTCCTCATCGCCGAACTTTTTCAGACAAGCTGTGTTGAACCGCATCTTGCCATTCGAGATCGTCAGCGCAGGATTGCTCAATGTGGAGAAAAACTGTGCCCGGACAACTTCATATCCGGATAGATTCAGATGTGTTCCGCTTTCAGCTACACGCTCCGTCTGGGGATTTTCCCGATATGCGCTTTCAGAAACTTCTTGGTACTCCTCTGCGGAAAAGCCTGTCCAGTCCTTATCCACTGGAACATATCCTTTCAGCACACCATCATCCACTACGCTCAATACAGGCAGGGGACGATTTTTAGCCGCATACCCCTTTGAGGCCTGCAGCTGATTGGCAGCATTGTATACTTCTCTGGAAACAATCGCCTCGTGATGATCCCTCTGCCGATACTGGTTTCTGTCATTATTGTTTCTCTTTGACTTATGATTGAGATAGCTCGGAGTCCATGTTTTCCGTGCAAGCACATCTCCGCAATGGCGTTCATTCTGAATGATTGTCGTAATAGAACCAGGATTCCACTCTGTATTGCCCAGTTTCGTTTTCCGACCATACTCTGTCAGCAGATCAGCAATCTCTGAAATGGAAAATCCGTTCAGATACAGATAATAGATCACTTTAACCGTTTCGGCCTCATCCGGGTTGATAACAAGGTTTCCATCCTCGTCCTTGTCATATCCCAGCAATTCCGGGGTCAGAAAAATGCCCCTGGAAAAACGGTGTTCAATCGATATATTCATGATTTCTGATTTTGTGTGGGATTCCTCCTGCGCCGCCGCAGAAAGAACCGTGAGGATCATCTCGCTGGTCTGATTCAGCGTAAACAGATTTTCTGTTTCAAACAGCACGCCCACCGGCCGCTTCAGCTGAGCCAGCTGACGTACAGTACTGATTGAATCCACCGTATTTCTCGCAAAACGAGAAATTGACTTGGTAATGATCAGGTCGATTTTCCCGGATTTACAGTCCTCCAGCATCCGGTGAAACTCTTCACGATGCGCAAGGGACGTCCCAGAGATACCCTCGTCTATCTAATAGCCGTCTTTGATACAATTTTATTTCTACATAAACCTTTTTATTTTCCCAAACCTTTTTATTTTTCCTTGCTCGAACGGGTTCAAATTCCTAACCTTCCGCAGACAAGGCAAGAAAAAAGCACTCCACTTTGTTTTCGGTTCTTTCTGAACTTTGGGTATATTCAATAAATAAGACAGGTATAAGGCCTGTCTTATTTATTGATTAATAGCTTCTCATATTTGGGTATTTGTGCTATAATAGAAACATCAAAATGAGAGGTAAACACAAATGAAATATTTCCCTTCCTCAGATAATTCGCTGCTGTACGGTAAAAACCAGTTCATATACAGGACAGAAGAAACGGATGATAGGATTGACATTTTTCTGAAATCATCAATCCATGGTTGTAAGTGTCCACTCTGCGGGACGGAATCTTCGGATTTACATGCCACTTACGAGCGGACCTTACAGGATGTTCCTATACGGTGCAAGCCAACGTATGTCCATGCCAATATCTTCAAATATAACTGTGAAAATGCTGAATGTAGCCAGAAGGTATTTATGGAGCCGTTGTCCTTTGCGTCTGCTTCCCAGGTTCGGACAGATTCCTTAAACGCACTGGTTTTGGCAATGGCAATGTTTATGAGTAATGAAGGAGCCCGTACGGTTTTATCACTGCGTACGCACTGGCCCTGTCCCTT
>DLOO01000077.1 GCA_002479645.1 Lachnoclostridium sp. UBA7482
TTACAACGACAATGGAATTATTTAACAGTTCTAATATATAAACCAGCAGAATCCGGCTTCCTGCGGGAAGTTGTCGAATCGCATTTCTTGTTTCTAACGGAAGAAGCGGAGAAGGATGGCGGGAATCCAGCAGTGGACTAAGCGGTGTATCCAAAGCATTTGCAATATGAACCAGGGCGGACAGGGAAACGTGAACGTTGCCGGTTTCTACAGAACTGTAGTACTTGGCAGTAATAAGGGATAAGTCGGCAACCTGTTCCTGTGTCAGGTTCTTTTCTGTTCGGATTTTACGTAGTTTTTCTCCTAATAACTTGTAGTCAATTAATTTCATATGCTCAAATCCTTTACAATTATTATAAATCATTTTAACGCGTGTTACTCGTATTGTCGCCCCAATAGAAGATTAAAAATAATTATATTTGAGAAAATGCGTTAATTTGTACCGCTTAAACGGTCATTTGTACCAAGTTGCGTTAATGGAGGAGAAAAAGAGGTATCCTATTTCATGAAATTGATAGGGGCGGAGCTGCAAGGATATGCAGCTCTGAAAATCAATAATTATTGAGCAAAATCAATTTTTTGTGAGTCGCGGCACGAAAGAAAAATTAAAAATTGGGAGGTCAAAATGAAAAGACTCAGTAAGTATCTATGTTGTTTGGTATTGGCTTTGATTTTAAGCGTTTCCTCATGTTTGGCATATACATGCGAGGGACATTTTCTTCCGTATTACCATAGCGAAACGAATCGCCAGTTAAAGGAAACAACACAAACAAAGTATTCCGGCGGAACCCTTTGGTATCACAAGATTTATGACGCAAATAAGAATTTGTCATACTCATGTGATTGGAAAAAGTTAACAACAGAGTTCCTTCTTGATGACGAGACAAGAAGGAATAATACATTTCCAATAACAATTAGCGCAACGCAAGGAAAATCATGGTCGGCAACAACGACGGAAGCGTTTAGCGCATCTTTGGGGTGTGAATTACAAATTCCTCTTGATGTAATGACTGTAGTTCCTTCCATGTCTTTTTCATATTCAACATCAAAATCGCATACGGTCACATATAATGAATCACAGACATATACGGCAACATTGTCGGCATCAAGTCTAAATGGAGTATATTACTGGGCGGCAGTACTTTATTATGATGCATATGAATATGAATCGTACTCAAAGCAGATTTCAGAAGCGTCTTATCATATGTATCAAAAGGGAACGTTCTTTACGTTTAAGTATGATGGAGCCAGAATTAAGTTTGTCCGTCAGGAACCATAGTAGTGTAGCTGAAGGGAGAGTTGAACCATGAAACAGATATATAGATGCATTCTTTTGACTGTTCTTGTGATTGCAGTATGTACCTCCTGTGCAAAGGAAGAAAAAGTAGAAAAGGAAGAAAAGAAGCCTCAGGTGGACTGGCTGATCTGTCAGGCGGATTTGGCAGATATGAGTTTATATGCCAGAGAGAGTAATGAAGAGGTAATTGTCCTTTCGATTCCACTGATTGCATCGGAAGAATTGAAGGATGCGAAGCTTAATGAGCAGAAATGGAAGTTTGGTGATTCGACTCTTCTTTCTGCGGAGGTTAGCTTGGATGAAGTGTATAAGGAGTATTATCTATACGTTATCCTCATTCGAATGACCATCCCGACGGTGGGGGACAGGGTGACGGAGCTTCCGTTGTTGATTGACGGAAAAGAAATTAGCTATCGTTTTGGCAGGATGTATTGTGTTGAGCATGATTATCGTTTTGTTAAAGGAGAGGAAGCGAAGCTTTTCTTTAACGATAATGACTTTGAAATACCGACGTCGCATTTGGATCAGATTGACTTTACGGTGGGGGCAAAAGCGGCAGTTCGCATAAAGGATATATTTTTGTCATCGGAAGAGATTGCTGTTTCTGATGATAGTCTGAAGGTATACAGGAATCAAGTGTGTAAAAAAGGCGAGACAATTCAGGCATTTTTAGATATTGTTAATGCTGTGAATAAGTTTTACCTGTTTGAAACGGTTATAAATTATTGCGAAGATTGTGAAGATCCGGAAGAGGAATATTTATTATCGATGTGCTCGACAAGAACAAAAGCGTTATCCGTGATGAAAGCGTATGTGGATGCTGCAAATGAATAGGGGGTAATTATGAAAAAGGTTATTGCGGTTGTGTGTATTGTGAATGTGATTCTTATGGGAAGCATGATTGCCCTGCTAAAATCAAATCTGGAACCGGAAAAGAGAAGAATTGTTGTTGAGAATAATGCTACAGACGACTCAAATTATGTTCAATATCTTTTGGGACAGGGCGACTATGAAGAGACTGTTCGAGTGCAGGGGGAATGCATCGAGAAGGAGGCCGTTCAGACGCTGGAGCTTGCCGTTACGGAGGAATCGGATATTTGCCTGTCAATCAGTAAAGGGAGCGATATTGAGGAAGGAACCGTAATTGCCGTAATCGATGATAAGGAAGTCAAGGCACAGGGGAATTGGAAGGTGCTTGATTATTCTGTGGAAAAGGAAACGATTAAGATTCAATATTTGAACTATGCGAGGACAAGTATTGCGGCAATGGTTCCGATGGATATTTTTGAATCACTTACGTATGACACCGAGGTTTATCTGGAATTAGGGGATGAGAAGAGTATTTTGTCAAAGATAAACTGGATGGACTGGCATGTGAGAGATGGGAAGGTAGAGATTCATGTTGACGCTGTTCGCCCGGTTCTTCCGGGAGCTTCCGTCACCGTAAAGTTTATTAAAGCTGTTTATCCGGATGTTGTTACCGTCCGTACAGAGTTTATTATGGAAGATAATGTCGGTTTATATCTTTACCGTAACATTCCGGACGCGGAAAGACCGGAGCTACTAAATCTGGAAAAGGTATATATCAAGGTGCTTCTTTCGGGGGAAGAGCGCAGCATTATAGAAATTGACGGGGTTGATCTTAATGAACGATTTTATGCAGAAAAGCATTAGACTGTTCGGAATCACAAAGAGATTTGGAGAAAAAACAGTTCTTGAAAACCTGAATTTACGGATAGAAGCATCTGATTTTTTGGCAATAACAGGGGGGTCCGGTTCGGGGAAAAGTACCTTGATTAATATTTTGGGGCTTTTGGATGATGACTATGAAGGTAGTTATACGCTATTCGGAGAGAACGTTCGGGAGCTTTCTGAGAGACGACGGACGCAGTTTCGGAATCAGAGGCTCGGATTTGTTTTTCAGGCATACCATTTGATTGGGAATTGTTCGGTACAGGAAAATATATTGCTTCCGGCGTCTTATCTCGGCGAAAAAATAGAAAAGGGGTACTACGAGGAACTGATTGAAGCGTTGGAAATCGGCGATTTGCTCAAGAAGGACGCGGCATTGTTAAGCGGCGGAGAGAAGCAGAGGGTCTGTATTGCGCGCGCTCTTATCAATAAGCCGTCATTATTGATTGCGGATGAGCCAACCGGCAATCTGGATGAAGAAAATACCGAACGGGTGTATGGGATTTTTCGGAAAATAAATCAACGTGGAACAACGATTGTTATGGTGACGCATGACAGTTCACTGGCGTCAAAAGCAAAAAGGAAGCTTGTCCTCTCTGAGGGAAGATTAACGGAGGCGGTTCGATGAAAATCGGGTGGTTATATCGTATCGGAATAGCATTCCGGCAAATTTTCAAAAATAAGTTCCGATTCCTGCTGACCTTATCCGGGTTGTCGCTTTCGATTTTATTATTCCTTGGAAGTTATCTTTTCCTTGATTCTCTTTATTTTTCAAAATTTGATGATATCGAGTTTTGGAAAGAGAATGATCTGTTATCTTTGGAAATGACAACCGACGCCGGGTCTTTTGAAGCAGATAAACAAAAGATGATTCGATTGTTTGGCAATGAATATCTGACGTTTCAGCATGAGGATAATTCCGTCCTGAAATGTCCCGTGACGGTTGGGGACACGCAAGTATATGTGAATCTTTCGATGTGCCGGACGAACAGCAATTTTTCGGGGAATTTAATTCTCGAGAATGGGATGGTGGAAGTGTCGAACCTGCGGGAGGGTACCGGTATTTCCGAAGAAAATATAAAAGAAGAGGAATATGTCATTGTAATTGGGAGTACGGTTGCGGAAATTTTGTTTGATGGCGGGAGTGCGATCGGTAAGACGATACGTGTCCCCTATTTGACGGATGGCTATCAAGAGGGAAATGTTGTTTCGATGGTGGAAAAGTTCCGTGAATTTACGGTTGTAGGTGTTTACGAAGATACCGACGAAAAGAGGACTGAGCTGTTAGGTGCAGAAGGTGAGGTTGTAGGCTTTGTGACAAACGCATACATTCCATATTCGGTTCGATTGACGGATAAGGATAACCAGGATATGCATGCTACGGCGTATTATCTATATGCCGGCAAAGGTCATGAGGAAAAAAATATAGAGGAGCTGCTTTTGGCGGCAGGCGCGGTGGCATACTATCGTACTTACGACAGTTTATATCAGGAGATTGAACAGCAGTATTCCGGGATTCGGACAACCATGAATATTGTAACGGTGGTGATTCTCGTTATGTCTGCATTTATGATTAGCCAAACAATGGTGTTTTCGGTAAAAGAACGAATTTCTGAATTCGGAATCAAGAGGGCATTAGGGGCAAGCGGTGAGGCAATTGCGTTTGATCTTGTAATGGAGGCCGTGATTTATAGTGTAATTGCATTTTTGACCGCCTTGGTTGTGGCAGTGTTTGGAGTACTGGTTGCGCTGAACATCGCGACAGCGAAGGAGATTCTCTCGGGGATTACATTTCATATGCAACTAAGAAGTGTGTTCATTGGGGCAGTGATGTCGCTCTTTACCTGTCTGGTGGCGGTTATCTTTCCGTTGGGGTATCTGGATCANNAAAGAGTATTGTTGAGACAATACGGTTTGAGTGATAATACGGCACGCGCCCCTTGTTTTACAGAAAAAATACTAAGGGCGGGAGTTGCTCCCGCCCTTAGTACAGAAAGAAGAAAATATGAAAAATGTATTAGATATTATACATCCAAATACTGCTCGAAGCGCTCGTCCATTGCATCCTGGAACGCAATGCCCAGAATCTGCGGTCCGATGTGAGCGCCGATGGCGCAGCCGACCTGAGCCTTTAGAATGCCTTTTACATGAAGTTCTTCGGTAAGAAGCTGCTCAACCGGGAGCGTATCGTTCGGGTCGGCGGCATAACATACGCCGACAATCTGGCGTTCGATGCCGCTGCCCTTTTCTTTTACCATTTCCACACAGCGCTTCATTGCCCGCTTCCAGCCGCGAATCTTCTCGACGGACTCCAAACGACCCTCTTCCGAAACAATAATGATCGGCTTGATATCTAACACCGTGCCAATGGCAGCAGAGGAACGGCTGAGACGGCCGCCCCTTAAAAGGTACTCCAACGTGCCTACGGTTACGGCATGTTCCATATGGTCGCAGAAATACTGTGCAGCCTCGATAATCAGATCCTTCGGAGCGCCGTTTTTCTGCATTTGCAGAAGCTTATAAACGACCAGACCAAAGCCGACGGAAGCGCATTTAGAATCGATAATTGTAATCTTAAAATCAGGGTATTCATCCAGCACATCCGCTTTGGCAAGGTTGGCGGCCTGGAAGGTGCCCGCGATACCGGTAGAGAAGCAGATGTAAAGCACCTCGTCGCCCCTTTTGGCAAATTCGAGAAAATGCTCGTAGAACATGTACTGACTGATATGATATGTCTTAATTTCGGCTTTGCCTTCTTTCTGAATGCGATAGAATTCGTCCGGGAAGATGGTATCTCCGTCAAAATAATCCTTTTCATCAATGACCACCGGGGTGGGAATGACATGCAGATTATATTCTTTGATTACTGATTGGGGAATATCGGACGCAGAGTCTGTGATAATGCAAAAAGCCATAACGACGCCTCCTGTTAAAAATTCATGGGCAAACCGAGGGAACAATGTCTTTGCCGGCGTGCAGACGCGGCTTCAAGCCCCGGCACCTTTCCTAACATTATACCAGAGTTCGGAAACGATTACAATTCCTAAAATCGGAAGCAGCACGCGGTTTCCTTCTTGACAAGACATGCTATAATGAGATAAAGAAAACGGAAGAAGTTGTGGTGGCGGCCACGAAAGGGTAGGAGACAGAGTGATGGAAGCATGGGATGCCGAAAGAAAACAGGTATTTGAATATGTGGGGAAATACTACAAAACTATTCCGGAATATCCCTGGGATGACCTGAATGCGGTGCTCCGGAGGAGCGATAACCGCAAATGGTACGGCGTTGTCCTGCGTGTGGAACGTAGGAAGCTCGGACTTGACGGGGACGGAGAGGTTGACGTCATCAATTTGAAGGAGGAGCCGTTTTTCATCGGGTCACTTCGTATGAAGGAAGGATTTCACCCGGCATATCATATGAATAAAGAAAAGTGGATCAGCGTCCGCCTTGACGGGAGTGTGCCCCAGGAGGAGATTCGGAATCTGATTGATTTGAGTTATGAATTGACGGCGCCGAAGAAGGCAAAAAGGCATTGAATTTTTGCCTTAATTTAGGTATAATGATTCTCAAATTCAGAAAAGAGACAGGGCGTACACAGCGTTGTCCGAAAATGGACATGCGTGTACGAACATCGGCGCAGTACATCAGAACGGAGGATTTTATGAGCAATTACAGTTTGGATACCAAATGCGTACAGGGCGGCTACACCGCCGGCAATGGCGAACCTCGCCAGATTCCGATTATTCAGAGTACGACATTTAAGTATGATACCAGTGAGAATATGGGCAGGCTTTTCGACCTTGAGGCAGAGGGCTATTTCTATTCCCGTTTGCAGAATCCGACCTGCGACTATGTTGCGAAGAAGATTTGCGAGCTTGAAGGAGGTTGTGCTGCGATGCTGACCGGCTCCGGCCAGGCTGCGAATTTCTATGCGGTATTTAACATTGCGAACTGCGGTGACCATGTTGTGGCATCCAACTCCATTTACGGCGGAACCTACAACCTTTTTGCGGTTACTATGAAGAAGATGGGCATTGATTTTACTTTCATCAATCCGGACTGCACCGAGGAAGAGTTAAATGCCGCATTTAGGGAGAACACCAAGGCTGTATTTGGCGAGACCATTGCCAATCCGGCACTGACCGTACTGGATATTGAGAAGTTTGCAAAGGCAGCACATGCACACGGCGTTCCGTTCATCATTGACAATACCTTTGCAACTCCCGTAAACTGCCGTCCGATTGAGTGGGGCGCTGATATTGTAACCCATTCCACAACCAAGTACATGGACGGACATGCGGCGGGTATCGGCGGATGTATCGTTGACGCCGGAAGGTTTGACTGGATGGCGCATGCTGACAAATTCCCGGGACTCTGTACTCCGGATGACAGCTACCATGGCATTACCTATGCGGAGAAATTCGGCAATGGCGGTGCGTTTATCACTAAAGCAACCGCACAGCTGATGCGTGACTTTGGTTCCGTACAGTCTCCTCAGACTGCATTTTTGTTGAATATGGGTCTTGAGAGCCTGCATGTTCGTATGAGGAAGCATTGCGAGAACGGCCTTGCCGTAGCAGAATTTCTCAGCAGGCATGACAAGATTGCTTATGTAAATTACTGTGGTTTACCGGGTGACAAGTACCATGCACTGGCAGAGAAATACCTGCCGAACGGTTCCTGCGGCGTTGTAAGCTTCGGTGTAAAGGGCGGAAGAACCGCTGCCGAAAAGTTTATGAAGCACATGAAGTTAGGCGCAATCGAGACACATGTCGCCGACGCGAAGACCTGCTGCCTGCATCCCGCAAGCGCAACCCATCGCCAGATGAGCGACGAAGAACTCGTAGCCTGCGGCGTATTCCCGGATTTGGTTCGTTATTCCTGCGGCCTTGAGGATGCAGCGGACTTGATTGCGGACCTTGCACAGGCACTGGAGCAGATTTGAGAAAAATAAACCGTATGAAAAAATGCAGAGCCGACAAACTGTGATTGCCACAAGTTCATCGGCTCTGCATTTGTGCGTCCGGATTTATGATGATTAAACTATTCTGTACTTACTCAATCAAAAAATCGATAATCCTGCCTTATTTTTCCCTCTGATATTCAATGAGCAGTTTAATACCTAAACAAAATACAAATGCTCCCAGTAAAATAAACATGAACCAAACCGTATTCCAATACGGAGAAGTTGTATCAAACATCCATAACAGGAGTTCATTCCAAAACTTTAACTTCGCACATATGGCAAACAGATCAAATAAGAGATAGCTTCCTCCCACGATATATATCCATCTCCACCAATAGTTGTGATGGATATTTCTAAAGAAGCTGATAATCCCTAAAAGGCAAAATATAGTCAGAACAATCATAAGTCCATAATAAAAGGTATTTCTGCTCTCCAATGTCCCAATCCAGAAATCTGCATAGGAGCTTCTATCGATTATTCCCCAAATCCTATGTAAATGGAAAATACCAAAGAACAGGAAAAACCACGGTTCGTAAAATGTTATTTTTTTCATTTTTCCTCCAATAACACTAGTCATTTCAGGGTACAGCTCCTTTTTTCCCTATTTCAGCAACCGAACCAACGTCGGCTCCACCCCAAACTCCGCTATGGCGGCGTCAATTTCCCCGCGTGCCCTGTTCTTTACGGAAACAGGCAGCATCGGGGAACGAACCGCGCGAATCATGATATTCTTCGGCGTGTGCGACAGGTCGACAAATTCGAGCAGCTGCGTCTTGTAGCCCATGGTAGTCAGCAGGTTGCCGCGGATGGCGTCCGTCAACAGTGCGGAGAAGCGCTCCTTGACGATGCCGTAGCGGGACAGAATCGCCAGATTCTTCGGCTGCAGTTGGTTATTTACTTCGTGCTGGCAGCAGGGAACGGAGAAAATGAGCTTCGCATTCCACTGAATTGCGTTGTAAAGCGCATAATCGGTCGCGGTGTCGCAGGCATGAAGCGTCAGAACCATATCAACCGGAAACGGCGCCTGAAAGCCGTTGATGTCGCCAAGAGCAAAATGCAAATGTTCGTAGCCGTATTTTTCTGCGGCCTGATTGCACTTCTTAATCACATCGGCTTTCAAATCCAGTCCGAGAATTTCCACGTCCATGCGACGAATTTCTGTCAGATAATAGTATACGATAAAGGTCAGGTAGGATTTGCCGCAGCCAAAGTCGATGATATTAAGCTTCTCAAGGCGGGATTCCCGCAGGGTGTCGTCAATCAGTTCGATAAAACGGTTGATCTGGCGGAATTTATCCTGCATGGAAGCAACAATTTTGCCCTCCCTCGTGAAGATACCCATATCTACGAGCGGTGCGATGACCGTGCCTTCTTTTAACAGATAGTTTTTCTCGCGGTTGTGTCCTGCGACAGCTTTTGGCGCGCTTTCGTCGGTCTTGCGGCGTCTTTGCAAGGTCGCATGGCCTTTTTTCGTTAAGAGCAGCGCATATTCCCAATCGGCGCTCCAGGCGTAAAGCTGGAGAAAATGCTCACCGAGAAGCGCAAGACAGCGTGCGCTAAGCTCTGCTTCCGTGCGATTTTCGTGAAATACCTGCTTTTGGGTGTAGCAAGCCAGCTGATAGTAGGTTTCCTTCCGCTCAATCTGAATCTTCTTATATGGTTCGGACTTGGACACGGGTCTGCCGACGACCAGCTTGTAAGGGTGGTCGGCAAGGATTTGCTCCAAAAGCGTTTTGATATCGTTCATAAGAACCTCCGGGACATTTGACGTATCTTTCTAAGGCGTCGGCAAATGCCTGATACTTGTCAAAATTCTATTTTTATTGTAACCTGAATCCGTGAGACTTAACGTCATGGCGGCGGACATTTAAGAAGGGA
>DLOO01000013.1:0-6615 GCA_002479645.1 Lachnoclostridium sp. UBA7482
ATAAACTTATTATACGAGGAGACAGGGTTAATGCAACTACAAAGATTGGAATTGTAGGGGGAACCGGAAGTGCAAAAGGGGATTTACACTTGCACTTTGATATACGTAAAAATGTTAAGCAGGTGTTTTATTCCTTTGATTCCGTTCCCTATTATCATGGTTCCGATGATAGAGGAGTTACAACGTCTGCATATAATGCGAGTGGATTAAAGCTTTGGTCCAATAATCCATTGTATGTTGTAGGTAGTGATGGGAAGTGGAAGCCAAACTTAAATTGTAATTTGTATTATTCATTAATTTCTGTTAATGGAGACTTTTATGAATTGTATATGAACGCACATCGTTACGAAAACGTTATAGAAATTGCAAACTAATTAGGAGGGGATCATTATGAAAAAGACAGCGATGGGGATGATTTTGCTTGTATGTATGTTATTGGCTGCATGTGGAAAATCGGATAGAAGGCATGGAAATAGTGCGGCAACACCAACAGTTGAAACAGGTCTTACACAAATTCCGACCAAGGCGCCGGAGTCAACGCCGACAAAACCGATAGCTACGCTGACGCCGACAGAGACTCTGACGCCGACGTCGATGCCGACACCGACACCGACGCAGGGAGAGGCAATTCCTTTGATGGCGGTAATGGGTAATTATTATCGTATCCTGAAAACGACGGGGTACTCCATGCAGTCTATAGAGACGGAAGGTGAGAAGCAGCACAAATATGAAAGAAAATACAATTCCGGCGGACAGCTGCTTGAAGAACGCAGCTACGAGAATGATGCGTTAATCAGCATCCAGAAAAATGAGTATTATGATAACGGAGTAAAATCTTTTGATTCCTTTGAACTTGTTTCCGGGGAGTATGCGCGTACCTCTTCTACGTATTATAATCGGGATGGCCTTGTTGTATTTGAGGTTTATGAGCGCGGGGACTATTATTCGGAAACGGAATATATTTTGGATGAACAGGGCAGATATCGTGAGGTTATCGGTAAAATAGGGAAAGACGGAAAGAAATTTCGGAAAGAGGAGTATGTATACGAAAATAATAAGACAACACTTTTGTATTATTCCGGCAAAAATGGCGTGGTGGATGGAAAACGTATCTGGATTTATGATGATAAGGGGCGCCTGTTAAGTGAAAAGTTATATGACGAGAAGGGAAACTATTTATTTGAAGGAAATGACTATCGCTACGAGGGAGATAATCTCGTATATTGGCACTGGGCTGACGGAGAGGAAGGTTATTCGAATTATTATGAGTATGACGAGGAGGGAAAACTGATAAAGTGCCATGATGGTTCCATTCCTCATGATTATTACACATATGAGTATGAAGGAAATCAGCTTGTGAGACTGACATACGAAGATGTGGCAGACAAACTGGTCTATACATGGAAGGATGGTAAGCGGATTGAGTACGCGCTAAGTAAGATGTCGAACGTAGAGACGGAACAGGTTTATCTTGTGGGGACGGAACCCTATGTAAAAATTGACTTAGATTATGCAGCTGATTATGGCTATAAAAATGTTGTATTTGATCAGGGCGTTTTAATAGATGCTTCCTCAAGAATCCGGGGAACCGATATAACAGGAGTCCATTATGAAAGCGAGTGGGATCCTTATCAGACTACGTTGACTGTGAATGAGTATATGAGTCCGGAGGATGCGAAAAATCCGAGAGCATTTTATAAAAGTACCGTGTATACCTATGATGCATCGGGGTATTTGTTAGAGGTTCAGGTTCTGTGGAAAAATAAATTGAAAAATCAGAAGACTCTGGAGACGACAACCTACCAGTGGGATATTGAAGCATAAAAGCCTCCGTTTTCATGCATGACAAAAATAATATGGTATGATGAAATCGCAATGTTTACTTCGACATCGTCTTCATATTACGAGGACTATATGAATGCAAAACGCGGGGATTCATACATGTATGCAAAGCTTGCAGATTAGTGACGGGAGGGGTTATTATGAGAAAAAAACTGATTCTTTTTGGAGTAGTTACCATGCTTCTTATTACCGGATGTCAGTCTTCCGGAGGTGATAAGAGAAAGACAGAAAAACCTACGCCTACCGTGACGGAGGCAGTAACTCCTTCGCCCACCACCGCAGAAGCGACACCGAAACCGACTGCGGAACCGACTGCGGAACCGACTGCTGTGCCCAGTCCGAGTCCGACGCCGGATCTTTCAAATATTCCGGAGGGGTATTATGTCAAATGGCTTTTGACGGAGGAATTTGACGGAAAGAACAATGCACACGTTAGCTACGAATATGATGAGTCGGGGAAACAAACTTCCGTTCGGAGAGATTTTCCCGGAGAAGGTCTATCCAAGACGGACATTGAATACCGTTATGATGGTGAGCGGTTGATTAAAGAGGAGACTATCCACAGAGAGCAGAGCGATATTATAACTGTAAATCGTGATATATATCAGAATGATAAGCTGATTGAGCATTTCGGTATCGAAAGGCAGGAAGGTCAGCCGGATAAGGTACGGAATCATCAGGTGTATGCCTTTAATTCCGAGGGAAGATTAGTGAAGGAAGTCTCCATGCAGAATGGGGAAATGGAATATATGTATCTGTACTCATACTCCGGCGGTAATCTGGTTCGCCAGGATATATTCTTTTTGAATGGTACCGACAATTATTACCTGTACAAGTATGATGATAAAGGAAACTGTATTCATGAGGAATTTGGATTAGCAAGTGATGGCGATTCGCCTTGTTATACATGTGATTCCGAGTATTGTGAATTCGGTCCAATCTGGTCAACGCTACGGGATCAAGAGGGAGAACTTCATCACGAATACAAATATGACGAGAACGGGAATCTGATCTATGAGTCGCTACAGCAGGGTGGGAGTTTCAGTTATTCTACCTTCGAGTATAAGGATGGTCATGAGGTTAATTCCAAACATTATGGGGAAAGAGGGAGTCTGACGGAGGATTATTACTGGGTTTATGATGGCAATTTGCTTATAAGGGAGTATTCGCTGGATGCGGAAGGCAAAGAAGAAAGTTTCATTGCGTATACCTATGATGAGTACGGAAATCTGATAAAGCAGGAAGTCAGGAGAATCTTGTTGGGAGATACCTGGACTTCTACCTGGAGCTACCGGCCGGTAGTATTGCCGGAACAGCCGGAGCCTGTAATAGGAGAGGAAAAGGCTCCCCGGGCTTTCTTTTCTCTGAGAAAAGGGTTAGGCGAATATGCTTTACAAACCATTGCACCGATTGACGGAGCTCCGGAAGAGCCACCGGCCATCGGAGAATGGAAAGCAAAACGTTTCATGTTTGTTACCGGTGTGAATCCCTATAACTATTTTGTTAAGCAGGTAGACCGCCCGACACACTATGCCACCTTAACTGCAAAGGACGGTGTTGTGAACGCCGACATTTACCTAAGCGTGGGCAATGGAAAGTATACTCTGGATAAGAGCGCCGAATATACCATATCAGATGATGTTGAGATTATCGTGTTTACGAAACCGGAGTTGGAAGGCGTGGAAGAAGCCGTCTGGGAAGTAGTACAGTATCAGGTGAACGGAGACTGGGAGACATTTAACCGGATGTTTGGACAGTCGTCACTGGCAGAAGTCTGGGTAAAAGACGGCAAAATAGTACGCGTTGCTGCGAATACTGCTAAGTAAGGAGTAACTGCAAATGGGCAGAGCCGATTTTTGGAGGTTCTGCCCATTTGCCTATGGATTAACAATGAAGTGATTATTTATCTCTGTTTATCTCTCGACAATCATCAGTACGCCTTCTGCTCCGACCCTATTTTCAGGTTTCACAAGCAGACCTTCGTTGATACATTCCTCTACTGCTTTTGCTAATATTCTTATACCTGCAATAAGTCCCGTATAGATTTGATATTCATTCATCAGATGTTCCGGGATATGCGAGCGCATAAATGCAGAAAGCTCATCGGCAATTTGCTCGATCACGGTTCCCATGTCATTATTGAAATCAAAAGAAAGGTTACAGAAGTCCATAGCATTCTTTTTGTCAATCACGATGATTTTGGGTTCTATGATGTTTCCGTTCTTGCGAAGATACCCGCACTCAAGGGCTTTCGCTGCTACCTCTTTTTCGGCTTCGGACAATTCATCAACCGAAATTCCTCCAATGGCTCTAAGTACCATTAAGAGCTTTGGATCGTGAGATAGGTTGTGTCCGCAGTGGAAGTGAAAATCCATATATTTGCCATAAATGTTGGATACAAAAACCGACTGATACCCGCCGATGGAAGTTGCATCAATACCGTCACTACCGTAGAAATCAAACGAAGGTTTTTGTTCCTCTGTATATGCGACGGCAGCGCAGGTAAAATCCCTTTTCACCGGAGTAACATCCGAAAAGTATTTTTCGGCAAGAACCTTATTGATTCTTTCTTCAAAATCCCAAACTGTTCTTGAGATCAAAGGCCACAAAATGAAACGCAAATCTTTCTGTTCGCTTAAAAACGGGAAGGAAAGTATTTTTTCCTCATTTTGCTTCAGCGTGTTTTTGATGATATTGCAAAACTCAGGTAAATGCTTTTCATAAATCTTGTTGGCATGATCATACTCATCATAATCCACCAAATGGATATTTACCGCATATTTACCGTTATCAAGCTTGCGAAGCATACCATATTGTCCGTTTTCGCCGCGGCATTGAATTTCCAACTCTTCTTCAATATAAGGCATAGGCACACATAGTTCCTCCGAAAGCTCTTTGGCTGATTTCGGTTTATCTTTGCACAGGTAAATCAGGTTTTGAGAAAACATCCTTTCGGCTTTAGAACGAGGATCGTTGCCGCAAGGATTTCCGGTTCCTAAAAAAGCCAATTTGACAGGCTTTAAGACATAAGTTCTTTCGCTCATAGTTTCAACCTCTTTTCTAATTGAATTTCGTGCGGAAAACAAACGCTGTTTTACGGTGGTTTCATTGATATTAAGTCTTGCAGCAATATCTTTTACCTTCAGCTCATCAATGTAGAACATCACCATTACTTCACGATACGCCTTTGACAAAAAAGCAATTTCCTTAAAAATTCTGCTTATCTGTTCCTGCGCGTCTTCTTCCTCAATAAGTTCGTCTATTTCGTTTTCTACAGATGCTAACATCAAATCGCTGTTTTCTATGCTGAATATCCGGCGTTCTGCATTTCTTTTTTGAGAATAGTCAGCGTAAACTCTGCGGGCAATCGTCCATACAAAGGCATAAAAGTTCTCAATACGCTCTTGTTTATGTATGGCTGATATTACTGCAAGAATGATATCCGAGCATAGATCCTCAGCTTCAAAGGATGTATTGCACCTATGATAAGAAAAATGATATATCTTATCAAGAAAGTCTTTGTCATCAAGTAATTCAAGTGTTTTGTTTGTTTTCATCCTGCACCTTTATCGTTTCAATCATGATTGTTACGCCTATATAGTCGGGGAAAATTGAGGTTGGTTAGGCGGTTTCGCAAATTTTTTTGAAAAATGCCGCCCGTTTTGCTGCAGGCGGCAAGGTTGAACTAATATATTTTTTCTCTCTCTATTCTTCTTCGGAATCCTCCGATGACGGCTGTACGAAGATGCGTACCTGATCGATGCGGTTCTTATCTACGGCTTCAACCACATAGGTGATGTTGCCGTCGGTAACCTGCTCGCCCGCTTCGGGCAAATGCTCCATTAACTGAATGATATGACCGGCGATGGAATCGTAGTCGTCGCTTTCCAGGGAAAGATCGAGCATATCGTTGATTTCATCCAATTTCGCAGAGCCGGACGCCACATACTCGGTATCGGAAATCTTGCGGATGTCGTCCTCCTCGTCGGAATCGTATTCGTCACGAATCTCGCCGACAATTTCCTCAAGCAAATCCTCCAGGGTAATGATTCCGGCAGTTGCACCGTACTCATTGAGAACCACGGCAATGGTACCGGATTCACGTCGAAGCTCTTCGAGCAAATCGGATGTTTTCTTAAATTCGTAAGTAAAATGCGGCTTGCGCATCAGCTTTTCAATAGAGAACGTTTCCGGTGTTCCGTCATAGTGGAACAAATCCTTAAGAAAGAGGATACCGACAACATTGTCTCTGGTCTCGGCGTAAACCGGAAGACGGGAGAAGTTGTTTTCCCGGAAGGAATGAACGACTTCGTCATAAGTCATTTCCACATCAATAAACTGCACATCAATTCGGGGAACCATAACGTCCTTGGCAAGGGAGTCTCCGAAATCCACGACATTGGCAATCATTTCGCGCTCTTCGCGTTCGATGACACCCTCTTCGTGGCTGACATCCACAACGGTCAGAAGCTCATCCTCGGTAATGACGGCATCCTTTCGGTCGGGATTGATTCGAAGCAAACGCATCAGTCCGCCGGAAATCAAGTTCACAATCCCGATGACGGGAGTCAGCACCGTCATAATCGTATATATAATCGGCGCGTAGAACATGGATACCTTTTCTGCATAAATGGCANNGTTATTCTTATTTTGTTATCTGGTAAAATCTCGCCGGTAATAATAATAACAAAGGTCAGGATACCGGTTGCAAGGGAGATAAAGGTATTGCCCCACAGCCTTGTTGCCAGCTGGGTTGTCAGAGCAGAGGCGGTA
>DLOO01000013.1:6653-6797 GCA_002479645.1 Lachnoclostridium sp. UBA7482
CTTAGCCTGCTTATCCTTTAGCTTCAGGACGAGGGCAGCCCGCTTTACATGATCGTCGGCGAGGCTTCGCATGCGCATCCGGTTGACGGAGGTCAGTGCGGTCTCTGCCGAAGAGAAGAAGGCAGATAACAAAATAAGAATAAC
>DLOO01000013.1:6843-6966 GCA_002479645.1 Lachnoclostridium sp. UBA7482
CTGAATAATTTGCCTGCGGTTCGGAAAGCTCCGGAAACCGGGCAGAAGTCTTATAAACGCATATTATACAGAGAAATCAGGATTTTGTCAAATATTCCGGGCTTGAGTTTCCGTATTTTTTAT
>DLOO01000013.1:7044-11452 GCA_002479645.1 Lachnoclostridium sp. UBA7482
TTTTGTGCAAAATTAATCAATTATGCCCTTTGCGTTTTGATTATTTCCTGTTTGTAAATCTTTGAAGCTTGTGCTATAATAATTTTGTATGCGCAAATGGCTGCAATTGTTCGGAAGGATAGTTTTTCATGGGAAACTTTATTCGACGGATATTTACAAATAGCAAATGTTACAATGGAGGTACTTATGCTGGAATTAAAGCATATTTCCTTTGCGGTTCCCGAGGAAGGGAAAGATACCGTTAAGGAGATTCTAAAAGATATTAACCTGACAATTGACGACCGTCAGTTTGTTGCCGTTACCGGTCCGAATGGCGGCGGCAAGTCCACGCTGGCGAAGATACTTGTCGGCATCGAGAAGCCGACAAGCGGTCAGATTCTGTATAATGGACAGGACATTACCGATATGAGCATTACCGACAGAGCAAGACTCGGAATCGGTTTTGCGTTTCAGCAGCCAGTGCGCTTCAAGGGAATTACCGTAAAGGATTTGATTACCCTTGCCGCAGGCGATAAAATCAGCACATCCTCGGCATGTGAGTATTTGTCTGAGGTTGGCCTTTGCGCAAGAGATTACATCAACCGTGAGGTTAATGCCAGTCTGTCCGGCGGTGAGTTAAAGCGTATTGAGATTGCTACGATTCTTGCGAGAAAGACGAGTCTTTCCATATTTGACGAGCCGGAGGCCGGAATCGACCTTTGGAGCTTCAGCAACCTGATTCGTATTTTTGAGAAGCTGCATCAGGATGCCAACGGTTCCATTATGATTATTTCCCACCAGGAACGGATTCTGAATATTGCTGACCGCATTATTGTGATTGCCGACGGCAGGGTTTTGGAGTCTGACGAGAAGGATGCTATCCTTCCCAGGCTTCTTGACCGTTCCATGGAATGCAGATTTCAGAAATAGGAGGTAGAGAGATGGACGCGATTCAAAAGGAAATGCTGCTGCAGATTGCCGACCTCCATGAGGTGCCTCAGGGCGCTTATAACCTTCGCTTAAACGGTCAGGGCGGCGGAAGAAATGTAACGGAGAATATTGATATTGTAACGAAGACAGATAAGCCCGGTATTGATATTATTATCAAGCCCGGCACCAAAAAGGAAAGTGTGCACATTCCGGTTGTCATCAGTCAGTCCGGTCTTGAGGAGTGCGTATACAATGATTTCTTCGTCGGTGAGGACGCAGACGTAACGATTGTTGCCGGGTGTGGTATCCACAACGGGGGTGATAAGAAGTCTGAGCACGACGGTATTCACACATTTTTTGTAGGTAAGAATGCCAAGGTTCGTTATGTGGAGAAGCATTACGGCGCAGGCGACGGAACCGGGGAGAATGTACTTAATCCGCAGACGATTATTCATATTGAGGAGGGCGGACGCCTGGAAATGGACACGGTTCAGATTAAGGGCGTGGATTCCACCGTTCGTACCACCAGAGCAGACCTCAAAGAGGGGGCTACCCTTGTCATTCGCGAGAAAATTATGACGCACGGCAATCAGTATGCCAAAACAGATTTCGTAGTTGAGTTAAACGGAGACGGCAGCGGTGCGGATGTAGTTTCCCGTTCGGTTGCAAGGGACAATTCAAAACAGGAATTTTTCTCCGGCATCCGCGGAAATGCAGCCTGTCACGGTCATACCGAGTGCGATGCGATTCTGATGGATCAGGGCTGCGTTACGGCGGTGCCGATGCTTACGGCGAATCATCTGGAAGCATCGCTGATTCACGAAGCAGCGATTGGAAAGATTGCCGGTGAACAGCTGGTTAAACTGATGACTCTGGGACTTACGGAAGAAGAAGCCGAAGCGCAGATTATCAATGGATTTCTGCGGTAGTTTGGCTGGCAAGGTTTCCGTGGGAAACCGGAGAGGTATGTTATCCATGAAAAGATGTGTAATACCGGTTGTGGTGTTACTTGTCCTCCTGGGGGCGCTGACGGCCTGTACGGAGGAGAAGAAGCCTGAGCCGGATGGTGCAGAGGATTTTGCACAGAAGGAAAACTGCAGTGTGCATTTTATTGACAGCGGCAAGGCGGACGCCATCCTTGTGATGGCCGATGGCGAGGCGATGTTAATTGACGCCGGTTACCGGGAAAATGCAGACCGGGTCGTGGCTTATCTGAAGGCACAGGGTGTGTCGCAGCTTAAGTATCTGGTGCTTTCCCACGGGGATAAGGATCATGTGGGCGGTATGGCAGCAGTCCTTAAGAATTTTGCGGTTGAACGCCTGCTGATTTCTCCGAAGAAGGAGAATTCCGGCGAGTACAATGCGATGTTAAAGGCAGCCAATGCGTCATCGGTTTCTGTCGGCGTACCGCAAATAGGGGATAGTTTCCAACTTGGAAAGGGCAGCTTTACGGTGCTTGCCCCGGGACAGAAGGCGCTTGCGGAAGGCTCGGACAATGACGCGTCATTGGTGCTGCAGTACGGTTACGGTAATCGCAGTTTCCTGTTCATGGGAGACGCGTTGTCAACGACAGAAAAAGAGATTCGCGATAATAAGCTTGTAAAGGTCTGCGACGTTCTGAAGGTGGGACACCACGGAAAGAACGATGCAACGAAGAAGAAATTCGTCAAGGCTGTGGCGCCGGTTTATGCGGTGATTACCTGCGGCGAGGCTGTGGGAGACGACGAGGACGGTACACCCGATTCGGACGTATTGGAGGTGCTTGAAGAACTCAAGGTTCGGGTTCTGCGGACAGATGAAAAGGGAACGCTGGTATTTGATACGGACGGAACCGACCTTACAGTAAGAAAATGATACATAATTTCTGAAAAAACAGGGACACTATCTACCATGAGGAAAATCGTGCGTGGAGGAGTCGCTATGAGTATCAGTTTCAAGGAACGTAAAAAGCAAATGGGGGATGCACTTGGGGTCCCGGAGAATTTTGATGTAATCTACCGGCAGCTTAAAATCGGTAACCGGGATGCGGTGACCTACTGTGTGGATGGTTTTACCGACGGCGCGGTTCTGCAGCGGGTCGTACAGTTTTTCTTTGGTCTGAAGGAGGCTGAGATTGCTAAAACGGCTACGGATTTTGTAAAGCAATCGGTACCATTTAACGAAACACTGGTAACCTCTGACTGGGATCAGGCGCTTCTCCTGACATTTTCGGGGATGACCTGCCTGCTGGTGGACGGATATGACGAGGCGATTCTGATCGACTGCCGCGAGTATCCCGCAAGAAGCGTAGAGGAGCCGTACAAGGACAAGGTTTTGCGTGGTTCGAGAGATGGTTTTGTGGAGACGATTGTATTCAACTCGGCACTGATTCGCCGGCGCATCCGAAGTACGGAGCTTCGGTTTGAAATGATGCAGGCCGGCACATCTTCAAAGACCGATGTTGCGATTGGTTATATGAAGGGGAGAGTGCAGGAGAAGTATCTCGAGAAGATTAAGAACAGCATTTCAAATATCAAGGTGGATTCCCTGACGATGAATGTGGAGAGCCTGGCGGAATGCATTTATCGCGGCAGCTGGCTCAATCCGCTGCCGAAGTTTAAGTATTCGGAGCGTCCGGATACGGCGGCTGCGTCGTTGCTGGAGGGTAATATTGTTATTCTGGTGGACAATTCCCCATCGGCCATGATTATCCCAAATACGATTTTTGACGTGATTGAGGATGCAGACGATTATTATTTTCCGCCGATTACGGGAACGTATCTGCGGTGGTGCCGCATCATTATTACATTGCTTGCGGTATTTATTTCTCCGATCTATCTGCTGATGGTACAGAATGCCGAGCTGGTTCCGGCGGGGCTTGAGTTTATCCTGCCCAAGGACACGCTTCATGTACCGCTTGTGGTGCAGTTCCTGATACTCGAATTTGCCATTGACGGTATGAAGCTGGCGTCGTTAAATACGCCGGAGACGCTTAGTACGCCGCTTAGTGTGATTACCGGTTTGGTTATCGGTGAATTTGCGGTTTCCAGTGGGTGGTTCAATCCCGAAGCCATGCTTTATATGGCATTTGTGGCACTGGCAAATTACTCCCAGCCCAGCTTTGAAGTGGGGTATGCACTCAAATTTATGCGTATTTTCCTGCTTCTTCTTACCGCATGGTTCGGTGTGTGGGGATTTGTCATCGGTGTGGTTACAATTATTCTGATCTTTGCCCTGAACAAAAATGTGGCAGGCAAGAGTTATCTTTATCCCGGTACGCCCATGGGAGCGCGGAAGATTTTGCGGCAGTTGTTTCGGGTAAGTATAAAAACAAAAGAGAAGAATTAGGCATTTTGAAAAAAAGTACAAAATATGTAAAATTATGCTTGACAAAAGCATATATCCTGCATATAATGGCTAACGTACGGTTTCCGAGTGCGGAATCGTAAGGAATGGCGAAGTAGCTCAGTTGGCTAGAGCACACGGTTCATACCCGTGGTGTCGAGGGTTCAAATCCCCC
>DLOO01000086.1:0-18423 GCA_002479645.1 Lachnoclostridium sp. UBA7482
TGTCTTTTCGTTATCCATAATGAATTCCTTTCTGAAGCCGGTTGGCTTCGTGCAGGAGATTAGGAAACGAAAGACCTGTTAGGTGTCTCGGCAGACATGCCTGCTGGCATCACATGCTCACCGGGTATCCATCATCGCATCGGGGTTCTGCGATAAGGGNNCGCATCCATACCCTCAAATCTCCTGCTTTATCATGATTGTGTAATTAAAAGCATAGATTTGAAAGAATATAGAAGTGCGGCGGATAGAATTCGGAAAATATATGCTTTGCATAAGTATAGCACAGGTGAATTGAAAATGCAAGTACAGTTACGATTGGCATTTATGCCACATCGGGACACTTCCATTACAGTCACGATTGACATTTATGCCACATCGGGACACTTCGGCATCAAAGCGTTTTTGTTCCATAGGAAATTTTTTTGAATTTCCTATGGAATAAAAACAGCAGCCCAAAGGCTGCTATAAAAATATTTTTACCGTGCGGCACGTGTCGAATTGCCTTTCCGGACGTTACCACAGTAGTTAACTCGGTCCAGGCTTCCTCATGTCACACAAGAGCGTCTACTTAGTGCTGCTGTATTCCTACCCTGACACGGTTCATAGATTCCTGTTGCATGAGACCCAGACGTCAACATCACTTGCTGCGGGCAGCTCCAAATCGAACAACCCTCGACGTGTCATCACCCCTGCTGTAGCGGATTGCAGGTTCAGGGCACCGCTATCTCCCCGGCTGCACGGCTTTTACAGTATATCGGTTTTTTCCCGAGTTGTCAAGCATACGTTTTCCTCATCGAAGCATTTAACTGTAGGATTACAATACATGTGTTACACAGCTGAATAAATAAAAAGTGCGAGGATATCTCTTTGTATTATATTTGAATCACCACAAAACAAAAAAACATAAGGAGTTCCTCGCATAGCTAGTATAACACAAGATATGAGGTATCGTCTATCACTGATTAAGTATTCGGAGAAATATGGCGTCTCTAAAGCCGCTGTCAAATACAAAACCAACCGCCAGTACATTTAACGCTGTTTGCACACGCCGCCACCGGTGCGAAAGCTTCAACCAGCTGTTTCTATCGCAGGCACACGATTATTGTCGATGCAATGATTCCGACCAAAGTAGCCGCCAGCGCTCCAGCCAGAGTATAACGCGTTTTCTGGATTTTCACCGATGCAAAATAGACCGCCATGGTATAGAAAATCGTCTCCGTGCTGCTCATAATTACCGATGCCAGAAAACCTTCAAACGAATCCGGACCATATTCCTTAAAAATATCCAGCAAAAGCGATGTTGCTGCCGACGAGGATACCATCTTCACGAGAACCAACGGAACAAGTGCTGCCGGAAAATGCATCCTTTTTGCAATCGGCGTGAGCAGTGTTGCCAGTCCCTCAAGCGCCCCCGACGCCCGCAGTACGCCGGTACCAACCATCAGGCCAATTAACGTCGGCAGGATTCCGACGACCACCTTTAGCCCTCGCGCCGCTCCTTCCGTGAAATGGTCAAATCCCTTCTGTTTATTCAAAAAAGCATTACCAACAATGACAAAGACGATTACCGGCACCGCATAAGTTGAAACATATACCAGAAAATTCACTCGTTCACCCAACGCACCCCGCCGCCATCCGATTGCAGGGCACACGGTATGCGGCATTATTCCCTACATTGTATGTGGAACCGATTCAGAAAATGTGTATAAGCATAAAATATAGGGTTTCGCCTGCGAAATGCAAAGCAATTCCTATGGAGAAAGAGTTTCCCTCACGAAATTCTTTCTTCTACAGTCACGATTGGCATTTATGCCACATCGGGATACAATTTGCAGCGAAACTTTATTTCGCTCATCCAAGCGGATATTCGCAATCCGCATAACTGCATATCCGCATTGCCACATATCCGCATTGCCACATATCCGCATTGCCTCGTTGCCGCAGGAGTTTGAACTCCTGCAAAAACAGGGAAGNNTTAGAAGCGGGAGACTTCCCTGATGAGGTTAAACTAATACATTACACTAATATCTTCTATAGAGAAACCATTGTAGAAATTAACAAATACACTCTCTGCTCCACGATCTTGACAGGTCTTCACAACATCAGCAAGCTTCCAGGTTGCAGTATCGGTATCGCCCTCCTTAGGGTCGAAATCGATTAGATGCTCGAAAGTATCTCCCTGGCAGGATTCATATCCGTCTTCGCCCTCTTTGCCGATGCAGATACCGCCGACACCCCAGCCTTTCTTAGCGCTGCCTTTGGTAAACTTGATGGTAATAACGAAATCTGTATCATCGCCGCACTGCTCAAGATAATCCTGAAGCTTCTTCAGATCAATTCTCTTCTGACCCCAGCCAAGCGTCTCGGACTTACGTGTATCCTCCGGTGTCGGAGTAGGAGTCGGATCAGCAGGCTTCGTAGTGGGCGTGGGTTCGGGATCGTCACCATCCGGTGTCGGAGTAACAGGCGGCTTATAAGTACCGTTCTTCAGAGCAATCAAGTCCTCGTTAATCGAGAAAATGAAATCCTTATATTCGGAATCATCCGCATCCTCAACACGAACACTTACCCGGAGACGGGCATCCGCATCCCATGTGGCAGGAAGCTGAACCAGGAAAACCTTAACCTGAGAGCCATCGGCATTCAACATCGTTGCGCCGCCGGTATCCAGTGTGGTGTTTCTTGCTGCCTTAATCTTTTCCTCGTCGGTGGTTGCTGTTGCATAAGTCTTGGTGTCAAAATACAGACTCTGTGTTGTTGCATTGTACTGGAAAATCTGGAAATTTTCACGACCAATCAGACGAAGCGTCACATCGTTGTTCTTGGTTGTACACATAATCTCCAAATCAGCCTTCTGAAGATTATTGGAAATAGCATCGCCGATACCGGTAACCTGCTGTGCAGCGCTTTCCTTCTTGTCCCCATCGCCACTGCCGGATACCAGCTTAATAACTACGATGACACCGATAATTACTACAGCAAGAATCACTGCAGCGACGATGATTTCCATTGTGGCAAGACCACCGTTTCCAAAATTTGTTTTCTTATCTTTCATATTAACATCCCCTCTTTTTTAATTCCTTCACAGGAGTATTCTATACATAATTTCCATATGTTTCAACAAAATTTGATTTCAGAAAATTCGCATCTGAAAAAACTAACTAATGGAAACCCCGGTTATCTGAGCGCCGCCGGGTGCGGACAATGAAAATCCTCCGCTCGGATTGTATCTGAACCAGTCGAAAGGAGTGATCGTAACCATGTTGCCGGAAACTGTCACTGCGCCAAACCAACAATTTACAGAGGTAACCGGGCGATCAAAGTAAATAATAATCGTTCCGGATGTTCTGCCTGTACTCAAACTGATATTTACATTACAGTCTTTATTGTTCCACCAGTCGCTTCCCTCCACCGTAATTGATGTGCCGCCAACATTTCCGCCATAACTAATAGGCGAAGGTGTGCCCGGGGTCGTCGGCGTTCCCGCATTGGGAGTCGGCGTCGGGGTTGCCGGTGGAGTAGTCGGGGTCGGAATCGGAGTATTGTACGGAATGGTCGGCGTCGGAGTTGCGGACGCACCGCCTGCCTCNNCGTTGTCGGGGTCGCCGTAGGAGTTCCCGACGCAGGAGCACCGGTTCCCCCTCCACCGCTCGATACGATGGAGCCCGCCGTATTACGAAGAAATACATTACGGGACATATATGCGTCACGGCTATTGTACTCACATTTAATTGCGAGAACTACATAACCGGTTGTTTCGTAATCTGTTGTTACAACCTGGAAGAAGGAAACCTTGTCGGAAATAACGCAGTTGTCAGTCTTAATCACTGCCTTTCCCTCTGCATATGCGAGCCGCTCCTCTTTCGACGTAGCAGCTGCGTAATTCGCATCGGTTGAAGTAGTTCCTTCATACGCATAAAGCTTGTTCCCGCTCTTCTCTACAATATAATATGCATCGTCCCTGCACGCTACCAAACGATCACTGCCAAAGCTTACCGCCTTTGCGTCAACCAAAAGGTTGCTGATCTGTGCAAATGCTGTCTGCATCTGGTTCTGAAGCTCAACCTCCCGGCTGGAGTTTGCATGATAGGTGGATGCTGCTTTCATAAGACCGAAAACACCGCTCATCAGGATCGCAAGCACGGCAACGGAAACCAGAAGTTCAACTAACGTCATACCTTTATTATCTTGATTGAGTTGTCTCATCTTCTAATCCCCCCTTACTTTACTGAAATCTTACCGGTATAGGTTGCAAGCTCAAGTACAATCGTTCGCGTTCCCTTTGTAAACGAAATTTCGAGCGGGACACCCTTATCCGTTCCGCCTACGATACACTGCTTAAACCCACCCGTCTCACGGTTATATGTAATCACGGCAGCATCGCTCGTTACGTCTACAATCGAGCCGTCTGCAACTTTAATTTTCACTGCAATTTTATCAGAAATATTTACCTGCTTTAACTCTTTGCCGGTTCCAACCTTAGAAACTACCTCGACGCCGTCGGATGTCGGCGTAAACTCAACGGTACAGTTTTCTTTACTCATCGCAACGGTCTGTGCCGACTGCATCAGGCTCTTGGTGTCACTGGCTGCTGTTTTCACACGCTGTCCTATCAGCATGCCGATACTCAAACCAATCAACCCCGTCAGTGACGCCATAATTGCAACTACAACCAGCAATTCGACGAGGGAAAAACCTTTATTGTCTTTCATATAATACCTCCTGGTTACTCATACGGACCCGGTCCGTGCCCTTTACCGTCTGTCCGGCAAATCCGGGGAAGCGGCTTCCCCTGCTCTCTCCTCTTTCGGTCCGATTGACCGAATACCACCTGCGTCCTGCAAAGAACGCAGGTGATTCATTATACGAATTCATTTGTACAGATTACTTCTTGTTCCAGTTATCAATTTCAACAAGATTCAAATCACTGTTCTCATCCTTATTGATTACAACGGAGGAATCGTCATCACTTTCATAGAAGGACTTCATACCGCCGTTAATGAGGTTATTAAGAAGGAATGGATAACAATATTCGTACTTCACACCGCTACCATCCTTATAACCATGGTTTTCACAGAAGTTCTGCGGGTTCGCAACGGTCATCCAGTCACCGGCGGTATCCATGAATGTCTTAAGATAACCCTTATTCTCATCCTTAAACATGCTTTCACTGTTCAGAATGGAGATACCGTATCCACCACCGGTCTGCATGTTGTATACAACCTTTTCGGCAGACATGAAGATTCCGAGATAGCCTTCCCAGTTTCCTGTTACAGTATAAGTATTGGTACCGCAATAGAAGCTCATACTCTTCTCACCGCCTGTGCCGCGCATCGGCTTACAGTTCAGGTTATCCTGCATCTTTCCGATTTCCATATAAGGCATATAACTCTGCACGCCATACTTGGTATCATGGTATTTCAAAAGGTTTGCGGATCTAATTGCATTTGTCAAAGGCGAAATCGTGTACGGTGCATTCAGCTTGAAGTAAGCCTTGGAGCCGATATTCATCATACTCTCCTGTTCCTTCACCTCGGTAGAACCATTCACTGCATAAAAATTCTGTGTACGCTCATCCCCGTTAATATCTCGGATGTAGAAAAGCATCGGAACATTAACTACGGATGCGAAATAAGGGTCTACGGTAATATTCGTCTTGCTTCCGTTCTGATTTACACTGTAGGTTTCTCTCGGCTTCGGAATAATCGAGCCGTCAAAATAAAGTCCCTGCGCTTTTTCTGCCGTTCCGTCAGAGAAGCACTTATACTCTTTTTTATTTCCACCTATCGTATAATAAAACTTCGGATCGCCTGCGGTACCGGAACCGGTCTGAAGCAGATAATACTGCTGGGTCGGTTCGTCAAATACATACATACCGCCCTTCTTGCCGGTAGTTGCTGCAGCCATACCGCCATCCTTTTTGGAAGTGGGATTGAGCGGATCAAAATCCTGGCTGTAAGGGAAATATCTGCTGATCGGAACAGCCGCGGCATTGCTGTACTTAATATAGCCGCCTGCACCGCTTACCGACTGGTTATCAATAATAATATCTTTACAAAGAAGATAGGTCTTGGAACCAAGAAGCAGGAACGCATCCTTATCCATAATAATACGTCCTCTTACCTCTACGACCCTGCCGGTAAATCCGATTACGGCATTCTTGCTAACCTTAATATCACCGTTAACGACAACATTATCACCGTCAAGAATCAGTGTCGCCCACTGCTGTACATCAATCGCTGTCTGATCGGCGCCGGTCTGATTGCTCTGCATACCGATGTATACATTACCTTCCTGTACGAAATAACCGGGATCTTGATTGCTCCAATTGGAACCCGTCTTTATGGTAAATCCGCCGCCCGCCATTATAGAGTAGGTACCAAGGGCATTGCTCTCAGAGCTTGCATAATAAGGAGCCGACAATTTAATATCGGTAGTAATCTCCGAATAGTAACCATTGTCATCGGTATATTCAACCTTGACGCCATGGATAATAATACTATCCTCTGTCCTCTCAATATCTCCGATAACGCTAATCGTTGCTCCGGGAAGGACATTGCTGCCCGCAAGAACACCGGCAACATGCGCTCTCATTGCATCACTGGTAATCGTAAGATCTGCCGTCCCACAGAGATAGTTACTAAGGGAGTCCAGATATGCCTTGGAGTCTTTATCCCCGGAGATGCTTAAGGATGCGGCAGCAACCTTCTGAAGTTCAACCTTGATGTTATCAACTACAGACTCTGCATCATAAAAGTTGTTGGCAGATGCTGTGCTTACATTACGGGACAGCAGCGCCATATAAGACACCTGCATAATCGCTCCGGACAGGAGGAAGCATAAGGTAATCGTAATCAATACGCTAACCAAAGCAATACCGCGGTTATCATGTGATTTTTTGTTCATTCTTTTTCTCCTTTCCGAAATCAATCATAGTCAGCCTTTGTGCCCGTCAATCTGCACAAAGGGGATTTGGTCATATAATTATTATAACGCTCTATCGGCGATCCGTCTTCGCTCTTATAAACCTTAACTGTAAGGTTGTAATACTTTAATGAACGTATGCCAAACTCACCAAGCTTATCCTGAACATTGCCGGCATGACCGTCTGCATCCGTATACTCTTCTTCCGATTTAACCGCATCATACTGATAGGTAACAATGGCGTCATACTTCGTTCCACCCATTGGAATGCCTATAATCATGAATTCATAGTTTTTATCCGCTGACGGCGTAAATGTAATCTTCCCATCCGCATCCTTCTCTGCACGCGGCCCCGTTGCAGCTGCACCGGAAACAATTTCAGCAGCGCTTCCGTTAAATGCCACGTTATTAACAAGATCTTTTGCAATAATCTTAAAATCAGCCTTACTTGCAGGATTTTGAACCGCATAACACTGATATGCAAAATCTCTCAATTCAAAGGCTTTGGTTGCTTCCATGACACTCTCGCCTATCGTGTTGGCTGTCATCTTTTTACGCGACGTCATATTGACTCTCGCAACACTTACGAAGGAGGACAGAATTGGTGCCAGCGCAATTCCAAGAATCGCGCAGGCCACCAGAACTTCAACCAACGTAAATCCTTTGTTGTTTTTTTCTTTCTTTTTCCACATTGCGCGCTTTCCCTTCCTTTCCTTCCATCAATGTGTCATAACACCACTCACATAATTCCCTTTAACGTTCTATAGTGGCAGACCACTTGCATGGCCTGCCACAAAAACTGTTTATTCTTCACCCGGATTGTCAATCACAACAGTCGGCGTCGGAGTAGCAATCGGCCCGAAAACGCCATCCTCAAGTCCAACCGGAAGCTTCGGCATGTCAGGCTCCTCATATGCATTGGTTCCGTCAATTAACGAATACATATTCATCAGCATACTGCCGCTTACCAAGCCATTGATGTTATTAAAGTTCAAAACAATGGTTTCAATGTTCTTCGGCTGGGAGTCAGCATAAATGGTAGAAATCAAAGTCTTCATATCCTTATATCCCGACTTTTCGTCCTTGCTGTTGCCAAGGGTAAAGGTCGATGCAATCGTGGAATTACCGAGAACATAAGTCTTAGTGTCCTGACCTACAAGACCGGTATAGGTATCCACAAGGGTAGACTCCGTAATTGTGAAGGTTTCAAAAAACACCTTCATATTGTCTTTCTTCTCAAGGTCGCGAAGATACAGGATACCATCCTCATAAAGATATGCAGCCGGGAACTTCTTCACAAGGTCGGACAGCTTCTGGGAAGTATTCTCAATCGTTGTTGCATATTGCTGCTGGTTATCGAGAACCGGCTTCAAATCATCATACTGCTTATCAAGCTCTTTCCGTTCTTCGATTACCTTGTCACGTTCCTTCATGGACGGCTTAAATACAAACTGGTAGGAAAGAAATGCAACCAACAATCCTACAACTACCATAATTAAACTTAAATCTCTTCTGGATACTTTCATCGGTTTAACACTCCTTTCTATTATTTCTCTTCTGTTTCAGGCTTCGATACCGTAACGTCCACATATACACACTGCAAAGTAAAGGTTACCGTGTCCTTGTAATTCGGCTCGTAATCCGGAGAGGACGGGTCAATGTCCAGCTTATTACCATCCTCGTCAACATAATACAGGATTTCACCCTTTTCATCCGTTATAAAAGAAATAAGGTTCATATCTGTTAAGGTATCAATAAAACCACTGGATGCAATCGCACGAATGGAACGGATACGATTGCTGCGGATATTGTTGATAATCAGCGCCGCAGACTCTTTGCTGTCACAGGTCACAGTAAACTGCACGCCGTCATTTGTTGCCGTAATCGATGCTGTAAGGAAATCCTTCGGCATGTTCTTCTCAAGATCTGCAATAAACGCAAGCAGCTGGCTATTGTTATTTACACCGATGGACTCGATATACTTCAATCTCTCATAGGTTGCAAGCGTCTGATTGTGGCGCTGCTGAATCTGAATAATGTACTGGTTCTTATTTATCAGCTTCTGTGCGTCGTCTTTCTTACTCTGCTCTGTTGAAAGCATAATCTGGCTGACCATGAACAGGGAAACTGCAACTACAATACCGGCAATCATCACTGCGAAAGGAATAACAAGGGAAATCTGCTTCTCACCCTTCATAAGTTCCGGGGACAGGAGCTGCAGCGGTTTAACGGTAGCGCCGATACATGCAGCGAATTGTCTCTTGGAGATATCATGGAAGAAGTTCCTGTTCATAACGGACAGGGTTTCCGTTCCGGCATAAGCCTTAACATTATAGCCAAGCTCGTTGCTTAAGAGTTCATCCATACCGATGAAGTCCGCACCGAGGCCGACTAAGGAAACGACGCCAAGTTCCACATTTTCGTTTCTTGATACATAGTACTCAAGGATACGGCCGATGTTACCGATCAGATAACGAAGATTCTCCGTGAGCATAATACGGGACATCATCATCTCGTCGGAGGTGTCCTCTGCTTCCTGATAATCCACGTCAACATTCAGGAAACGGCGCAGGCAGTGATTCTTGGTAAATGCCATTGCTGCCTCAGCATAGCTAAGGTTTTCGCCGTACAGGTCGAGCTCCATCATGTTCTCAATTGCACCGTTTACACCATGCGCTGCAGAACGCTGAAGAACAACCTCACCATCCTTAATGATAGTAATCAGGGAGCTGTGCTCATCAATCTTAATAACCGCATTGGTTCCCTGAGAAAGAACCTCTTTGGTTCCCTGGAATACACTGTTGCCGACATAATCCATTGCCTTGATATGAAGACCCAAGCTGTGAGCCAAATCAAGGTAAGATGTTGTAACATCGTTCGGAACTGCAAGCAAAGACAGGCGATACTGCTTTCCTTCCTTATCCTCCATCTTGCCGAGGATGTTGTAAACCAGATGATACTGGTTCATATCTACCGGGAAATAATCAGCAGCGTTTGCTGTGATAAGCGGCAGAATCTTATTCTCCTTACAAAGCGGAATCTTTGCCTCACGATTTGCAATACGGCTGGATGCAACGGTAAATACAACGCTCTCCGTCTTAATCTCACGTCTGCGAATCTCTGTCTTAAGGTCAATCAAGAAATCCTCATTTCGGCCGATTACACCATCCTGCACCATGTCCTTCGGCGTCTCAATGGTAAATGCATTGTAAATCTTCGGTACCTTTGCCATGTAGTCCATCTCAACTACCCGGGTGGTACCCTGCCCGATTTCCATAGACAGAACTTTAGTTGCCATATTTTTTCCTCCTTAAGTTTCTCTTTATTCGATTCGGATAGAAATGCGCCTTAGCGCCACAGTTAAGACCCATATCTATCCGAACCCTATAACAGATGCAAGCTCCATCTGATATATTCAAAGTTAAAATCCAAACATGCCCAGATACCACTCCAGCAGGGTATTCCCCCACAGTACGGAAACAAAGATTCCCGCCGATAGGTACGGTCCCATTGCAAGGACATGTCCTTCTTTGCTGACCTTCATCCGTATACTGTGAATCACAGCTCCGAAGATACAGCCAAGTACAAACGAAAGTAAAATCAATTTCCAACCAATTAAAAAACCTGCAGCGGCCATCAGCTTTACATCTCCGCCGCCGATTGCCCTTCCCTTAGAGAAGAAATACATGGCATATGTAATTCCGCTGACAGTAAAGAACCCGATGACATATAGCCATACGTTCGGCTCCTTAACCCATATCACCCGATATACAAGATTGATTGCTCCCAAAAGGAAGATAAACACGTTAAACCCAAACGGAATAATATAGGTTCTGAAATCTATCAGCGACAGCGCCAAAAGCGCCGACACCAGTGCAAAATAAAGAAGGCTTTCTACGGACACTCCGTAGAAGAAAAATACAGCTACCCACAGCAAGCCGTTCGAGGCTTCAATGAGCGGATATTGAACGGATATCTTCTCGCCGCACTTACGACACCTGCCGCGAAGGAATAACCAACTGAATAACGGAACTAGATCATACCATTTGAGGTGGTAGCCGCAGCTCATACAGTGGGAACTGACTTTCCATAAGCTCTCTTCCTTCGGAACACGGTAGATAACAACGTTCAAAAAGCTTCCGAATACAATTCCATAGAGGAACACTACAATGTATAATATCCAGTTCAAGACTTCATGTACCCCCATATTGCCGTTATGTATTACAGATTCGCAAAAACAGACTCTCCCTCGGGGAAAGGCCCGACACAGTCTGCTTTGGTGAAACTGTAGTTTCGTGATATTAAATACATAGAATGAAAAAACAGGGAGGCAAAGAAGCCCTTCGCCTCCCTTTCCGTTTACAGGATCAGTTATTATCTCCATGCTCCTACAACAATATAGTCGGTAGACACAGAGGATGTCAAAGCAACCTCGTATGTGGAATTCTTGTATGCTTTTGATACAGGCACCACACTGGGAAAGTTCGGAAATATCAACTGCAATTCTGCGGCAAGCTTTGCTGCATAGGGGGCAGCGGTCACTTGAATACCGGCAGAGCTGAAGCTTACCAACACATTCTCGGTTACCGTATATTCTCCGGAGAGAACGATTGTCTCTGTTGCTCTGCGAATCTCTTCGGCAGTATTCTCATCGATCCCTTTTCTCGTCTTTTCTACATAAGATAGATAGACCGGAACAAGAATTCCAATCAGAACCGCCATGATTGCCACAACAACAATTAACTCAACCAAAGAAAAACCATCATCCCGATATTTTTCTTTTACCATAGGTTATAGCCTCTAAACGTATTCTTACATCGAAAAATCTGTCTTGTACCTTTCAGGCAAATTAATCATTAAAAAATTACTTAATGGTCTTGGTACCAAGAGTACAATGTACTTCGAATGCATTACCACCGGCATTCTGAATAGTAACGGTACAGGTCTGACCATCATAAGCCTTGGATTTCATCTCAAAGTTCTTGGTGCCGAAAACTTCCTGAAGAGATGTGCTAAGATTGATACCACCCATGGCAGAAATCGGAGAGCCATCGGTTACAGTGTAAACTACGGAAGTACCAGTACCCATAGCTGCCTTAACTTCGTCATAAACGTCGATATCACCGGCAAGAGCCTTCTCAATTGCACCACGAACTTCTTCAGCTGCGTTCTCATCAGTTCCCTTACGGGTCTTCTCAACATAACCAAGGTAAGCAGGTGCCAATACACCGATAAGTACTGCCATAATAGCTACTACTACGATCAATTCCACGAGGGAAAAACCTTTGTTGTTCTTCATAATAAAAATCTCCTTTTTCATATAAAAATTATTTTGTTGGCTTTGCCAACATTCTCTCCCCTTCTCCGCCTTCCGGAGAATGGTTTGGACTCTTCGAGTCCCGAACCGCCCTGCGGTTCTATATCTTAAATACTCCAAGTCCCTATATCAAGGAGCATTTAATTCGATAGTGATTTGCGTGTTTCCCCGCACTCCGGTACACCTTAAATATTATCCAAACCGGAGTACATAGCGCCCATAGGAGCGATAACTGCGCCAATGATGACGCCTGCAACACCGGCAAGGAATAAGATAATCATAGGCTCCATTGCAGACAAAAGAGCTTGCGTTGCAATCTCAACCTCTTCATCATAATAATCAGCCATCTTGCTGAGCATGGACTCCATATCACCGGTTTCCTCGCCAATCTTGGTCATATGAATAACCATCGGCGGGAACAGTCCGCATCGCCTCAGAGGCTCCGAAAGCGGAACGCCCTTCTTAACTTCTTCTCTGGCTTCGATAACCGCCTGATGGAAAAAGTAATTTCCCATTGTTTTTGCAGTGATATCCAGCGCTTCAATCATCGACAGACCGGCTGCGGTCAGTGTTGACAGGGTACGTGCAAGTCTTGACGCAGCAGACTTAATTGTAAAGTTCTTAAGCGCCGGGAGCTTAATTGCCAAAGTAGCAAAGAAAACAGTTCCGGTATGGCTGGCTGCAAACATCTTGAGAGCAACAAAAAGAGCGATAATAACGGCAATGGCGATATACCAATATCCCTTCAACCAATCACTGGCAGCCATTACCGCAAGAGTAATCTTCGGCATGTCAATATCCATGTCCTCGAACATACTCATGAAGGTCGGTACTACAAATGCCAGCAGTACGATACAAACTGCAATCGCTACAATCAATACGACAATCGGGTATACCATGGCTTTCTTAACCAGACTGCTGAGGTGCGCATCCTTCTCAAACTGTGTTGCCATTCGGTCAAGCGATACGTCGATACTACCGGAGGCCTCGCCTGCATCAATCATGTTTACCATCATGCTCGGGAAGATATCGGAACGCATTCGCATCGAGTTTCCTAACGTCTCACCTTTGGATACGTTTGCTTTCACTTCTCCGATAGCCTTCTTGAAGCTTTTGTTGTCCGTCTGATCCTCCATCATACCAAGTGCATCAACAATCGGTACGCCGGCATTGATAATACTTACCATCTGTCGGCAGAAGACGCCCATCTCGCGGTTCTTAACACCCTTGCCGCCGATATTGATATCCTTCTGCAGGAGCGACTGCTCACTGATTTTTACCGGAATCAACCCCTCGGCCTTCAGCGTACTCTGAGCTCTGTCGGGGGTGGTGGCATCCACACTGCCTTTTTTCTCTTTACCGTAACGGTCAACCGCTACGTAGGAATACGTTGCCATGTGTTTTCCTCTCTTTCCATATTACTTAGAAGGTAACCTTTCTGCTCATTGCGATAGTATCCTGAGCAAAGTTCAGACAGTTCTCAGCGGAAATCAAACCGCCGATGTAGAGATTGTACAGGGAGTCGTCCATGGACTGCATACCCTGCTTCTTACTTGTCTGAATCATGGACGGAATCTGGAATGCTTTACCTTCACGAATCAGGTTTCGTACTGCGCTGGTTCCCATCATAACCTCAAATGCTGCCACACGGCCATGTCCGGTCTGAATCGGCAGAAGCTGCTGGGAAATAACACACTCGATAACGCTCGCCAGCTGTACACGAATCTGCTGCTGCTGATGCGGCGGGAAAACGTCGATAACACGGTTGATGGTATCCGCCGCACTGTTGGTATGCAGTGTGGAGAAAACCAAGTGACCGGTCTCTGCTGCGGTGATGGCGGTCTGAATGGTATCCAGATCTCGCATCTCACCTACGAGGATAACGTCCGGATCTTCTCGGAGAGCTGCTCTCAAAGCGCCTGCATAGCTGGAAGTATCATCACCAACTTCTCGCTGGTTTACGATGGACTTCTCGTGCCGATGCATGTACTCGATAGGATCCTCAAGTGTGATAATATGTTTGGAATATGTCCTGTTAATCATGTTAATCATGGAAGCCAGGGTTGTTGATTTACCGGAGCCGGTTGCACCGGTAACAAGAACAAGTCCGCGCTTTCTCTGACACAGTTCCTGCACTGCTGCGGGAAGACCGAGTTCTCTCGGCGCCGGAATCTTGAAAGGCAGGAGTCGCATTACCATTGCCAAGGTTCCGCGCTGCTTGAAAACATTTACACGGAAACGGCCTCTTCCGTACAGGGAATAAGCGAAGTCGATTTCACCGGTTCGTTCCATGGTTTCTACCAGACGATCGTTGTCGGCAAAGAGCGGGACTACCGTTTCTTCAATCTCCTCGGGCGTCAGCTTGTTGGCATCCGCCTCACGAAGGTCGCCGTCGATTCGGAAGATAACCGGTCTGCCGGCGGTGATATGTATATCGGATGCATGTCTGTCGACCGCTTCCTGCAAAATGTCATCTAATTTTTTCATCTGCTCCTCCTCACCGCCATTTTTCACAATAAACGGCGGTCTGTCCGCAGGTCCGAGCGACCCGGGCTGTTTCTATCTAATATTATGATATTATTTGAACTAAAATCTTATTCCTCAAAGGATACTCGAAGTACCTCGCTGAAACTCGTAACGCCATTGAGACAGCATCTTGAGGCGCTCATACGAAGGGTACTCATGCCTTCTTCAAGTGCAGCTTCCTTCAACTTATCGGAATCCTCTCTCCGTGCAATAATCTTCTTAAGTTTCGGCGAAATCTCCATGATTTCGTATACACCGATTCGACCCTTATATCCTTTATTGCAGGAAGGACAGCCGACCGGTTCAAAAATCTTCACATCGGTTTGGTCTGCCGGTACATGCAGCGCTTCACGTTCTTCCACGGTTACCGGGCGTTCCCGCTTGCACTTCGGGCAAAGACGGCGAACAAGTCGCTGAGCAATAACACCTACAACAGAGTCTGCAATCAGGTAACTTTCAATACCCATATCCAGCAGTCGGGCAATGGTTGCTGCGGAACTGTTGGTATGGAGGGTACTTACTACCAAGTGACCGGTAATGGACGCCTGAACGGCGATACTGGCAGTCTCACCGTCTCGAATCTCACCGATCATGATGATGTCCGGGTCCTGTCGCAAGATAGAGCGAAGCGCCGAAGCAAAGGTAAGTCCTGCTTTCACATTAACGTGAACCTGATTGATACCGTTGATGTTCGCCTCTACCGGGTCCTCTACGGTGATAATGTTAACATCTTCTTTGTTCAGCTCGCTGAGCGCCGTATAAAGGGTGGTAGATTTACCGGAACCGGTAGGCCCGGTTACAAGGATAATGCCGTGAGGGTTCGACAGAATGTGGTCGAATACCTTCATCTCGCCATCGGAGAAACCGAGATCCTTTTTATTTCTGGTAAGCGCTGTCTTCTGCGCAAGTCGCATTACGCACTTCTCACCGTAGTAGGTGGGAAGGATAGAAGCACGGATATCGTACTCTACATGGTCGACTACCATACTGATTCGACCGTCCTGAGGCTTTCTCTTCTCAGAAATATCCATGCCGCCGATAATCTTGAGACGGGCGATAATCGCGGGCATCAGGCCGATGTCGTAAGTAATCTGCTCATACAACGCACCGTCGATACGGTAACGGACACGAACCTTTGTTTCCAAAGCCTCTACGTGAATATCGGATGCACGCTGACGCGCGGCGGACTCAATCATGTTTCTTACGAGGACAACGATAGGGGAATCGCTTACATCGTCCTTATCCTCTTCCTCGCCGGCAAGCATCTTGGCCTCACGCTCTTTTGTGTACGCTTCCGCAGCGTCAAGCGATTCTGCGTTACCAAAAAACTTGTCGATGCACACCATAATATCGTGTGCGTTCGCTATGTAAGGCTCAATCTCCAGATTGGTAAGCATGGCCAAGTCGTCCATTGCCACCATATCCATCGGGTCCGCCATTACTACTCGGAGTACATTCGGGTTATTGGGAGCGTAGGCAAACGGAAGAACTCTGTACTTACGAAGTATAACGCCGTTTACCAGAGAAAGGATGTCGTCCGGAATGTTCAGGTTCACCGGGTTTACCATCTCAACACCCAGCTGACGCATGAGTGCACGGGTAATCATATCCTCTGTGGTGTAATTCTTCTCAACAAGAACTTCACCAAGTCGTTTGCCGGACTCTTTACGGGCTGCCAGTGCGTCTTCCAGCTGTTCCTCTGTAATCACGCGTTCCTGGAGCAGCATGTCGCCCAGTCGTTTTTTTCTTCGGAAAACCTCACCTGCCATGAAAAGCAATCCTCCCAACACATAAAATAAATACCTGTTTATCTACTCGAATTATATCATAATTAAACAAAAAAGCAAGGATTTATTAAGTATTTCTTGGTCTTTTCAATGATTTTTTTGTACTCTTGTGCCACAAGACGATATTCCCACAATATTTTGTGTTTTTAGGCGCAATCATTCGCATTTTCTAGTTAATTAACAAGAAAAAATATTAAACAATTTATGAACAAATTATGACATTATTAACTTTTTCGCATTTTCTGACGGGTTATTTGTCATTGTTTCCGTACATAAAGGAACGGCGTCCCGAGTCATTTACAATATTTTCTCCCGTAAACGGTCTCTCCGCATGAATCTCAAGTAAAACATAAAAGATGATAATCAACATTTCGTAGGGCACCGGGCAGAATTCTCCGGGGTTAAAGCAGGACATTATAAAGATGCCGACACAGGATACCCCGAATGCCATCGGAAGCGGCTGACGGGATTTCAAAAGAATCCGAAGCCGCACATAATAATGATACCCATAGGCACAGATTCCGACAAGTCCCATGCTGCCCACAATCTGGAAGGGCAGGGAGTGATACCAGCACAGCGCGCCCTTCTTCGGACTGTAGATGTCCGTATTGCCGGTGTAGCCGATACCGGAGCCAAAAAGGATATTTTCCTTAAAATAAGAAAAGGCGCGCTTTGCCATCGGGACTCGTCCGCCCAGATCATTGAAAAAATCCCCGTCATGGCAACGGCTTCTGTAAAACTCCATCGCCATCGGATGCGCCATGATTCCCAGCACGATAAGTCCGCAGAGCATTCCGAGGTCAAATGCCCGCTCCTCTGGATCGGTTTCCGAATATGCCATGTACAAAAAGCAAAGGATAAGCTCTGCGCCTCCGCACAGAAGTCCGCCGCGCGAGCCGGTCAGGACAATACAGCCGTAAAGGAACAGCCCGGCAATGATGTGGTGTTTTCCCCTCAGCGCGCGATAGAACGGAAACGGCATCGCAAACATCAGAAATGTCGCATAGTTATTGCGGCTCGGAAGCTCAAGCGCCTCCATGGTCACAAGAAATCTCTCGATATTCTGAACGTATTTGAAAATAACGACAAAACCGGCATAAAGCCCCATCAAGTACATCGCGTAGGCAAAATACTCCAGCACATTATAATGCCTCGGAACGCTGTACTGCCCCCGCATAACCACGTATACCGCCACCATACCAAGGCCAAGCCCGAGCGTATAGTATAAGCTGATCGGCGCAAAATACTGTCTTGCCGGAATCATTCCGACGCCGCCCAGNNAATCAGCGCCGCCGAGACGGCAAGGAGGCTCTGAAAGAGCGGTCCGCGGCACAGAGGCTTCCGGTAATAGCGGAAATGAAACAGGATGGAGCCGATAACCGGAATGGCAACCCACCAGATTTTAATAAAAGTATTGTATGAGTTATACATGGTGGACAGGAAAACGCAGGTCAGCAAAAACGGCAGAAGGATAGGCATAATATCCTCACAAAATATAAGAATCACACTAATCAGGGCCGCAAAAATTATCAAGCCTGCGACCTGTGCATTGTGATACATAACTATGACTGCCAGCAAAAAAATACCGTATAAAAAATTGCGCCCAAGAACCCGGCTCTGCAAACGGGGGCTTAGGGCAGCCCGACTTTTGTTCATAAGAATTTTACCTCATTTTCGTATTGCAGCCTAGAATATCACACTTGCGCCCCGAATGTCAAGCCTGCCAAAATCCCCGTCGCCCTCGACGTGTATTTTCCAAAAGAGTTTCGCTCGCGAAACACTCGCGCCTGTTTATCCGCCGACTTTCTTTCGCCTGAGTGCGCATTTGCAGAAAATGACCGCTGCCACGGTGCTGATGGTCGTCGCCGC
>DLOO01000086.1:18432-20452 GCA_002479645.1 Lachnoclostridium sp. UBA7482
TCTCCGCACTGCCGTACTGGCTCCGATACGCAATCATATTGACCGAAATGAGCTGCAAAGAGGATACATTTATTATAAGGAAATTGCACATCGAATTGCTGGCGCTTCCGGGCGGTACCGTAGGTTTCGCCTTCTCCAGCTCTGCCAGCTCCTTCATGGCTGCANNATCGCCGCCCAGCCAAGTCCGAGAATATTGGCGGACACATTCAAAAGAATCGCCTGTTCTGCGGGATGACCGGCCGGAATCTCCGGGAACAGCCACCGAAACGGCTTTCGCAGAAGACGATTCAGCCCCTTCAGCATACCGCCTTCATCAGCCACCTCCATTAACCCCGACCACAGCGCTACGGCTCCTGCCATCGCGATGGCGAGTGTGACTGCCTCTTTGGAAGAGTTTATCACTGCATTACCGACGTCCTCCGCCCTCCCCGTCAGAAATCCGTATACGATACCTGCCGTAATCATTAGTTCCCAGAGAATATGAATCATGCCGCGCCGTTTCTACTGCTTCTTTTTATAGATATTATACGAATTTTACAAAAAAGTATTACTTATGCGCCTTAATGACAATAAAATATTTGACATAATTTGGAAAATATGGTATTATTTTATCGAATCAAAGGAGACGCTTTCGTTTTGAATTCACATTTGGGGAGGTATTATATGAAAAACACCGGAATTGTACGTCGATTAGATGACCTCGGGAGAATTACCCTGCCGATGGAACTGCGCAGAACGTTGGGTTGCGAGGTTCGCGACCCGTTGGAGATTTTTGTCGAGGACGACCGTATTATTTTGAAGAAGTACGAGCCTGCCGATATTTTCACCGGCAGCAAGGTAGATCTGCTTCAGTTCGAAGGTCACACCGTGTCCAAGGAGTCCATTCGCCGCATGGCAATCATGGCAGGTCTGCTGGAGGAGTAACACAACGCACGCCGGGCATGTTGTGCATAGGCGTTTTATGCGTGAATATTTCTCACGTTCCCGTAAAGAAAAAAGGTATGCCTTGTGAGTTTCCCTCACACAGACATACCTTTTCTTTTATAGTCACGGTTGGCATCTATGCCACATCGGGGGCACTTCTTTTTATTCTTCTTCCATAAGCATCCGGTACACGTCCCGCTTCCCGATTCCACGGTCCCTTGCTACTGCCTTCATCGCTTCCTTGCGATCCATGCCCTGCGCCTCATAGTTCGCCATGTGCTCCGCAAGCGGCATCTTCTCCCATTCCTGCCTGGCCTCGGCGATAATCTCCCTCGGGTCACGCCCGGCAATTACCAATACGCACTCGCCCCTGGGCGCTTCCTCACGATAAGTCTCGACTGCCCGGGCAAATGTCGTCTGCCATGCGGTTTCGTGCTTCTTCGTGAGCTCACGTACAACCGTCAGACGCCGTTCCCAGCCAAGGTACCCCGCAAGCTCCGCAAGCGTCTTTACCAGACGGTGCGGCGCCTCGTAGATTACCATTGTCCGCGTCTCGTCGCGCAGACGTTCCAACACCTCGGCACGTTCCTTCTTGTCCGATGGCAAAAATGCCTCGAAAACAAAGCGTCTCGTCGGCTGCCCCGAAAGCACCAGCGCAGTCACACCCGCACACGCGCCCGGAAGAACCGTCACGGGCACTCCTGCCTCATAGCACATCCGAATCAGATCCTCACCCGGATCGCTGATGCCCGGCATCCCCGCGTCCGTAATCAATGCCACATTTTCACCCGCAAGCATACGGCTTACAAGCTCGCGCCCCTTATCGAAGCGATTGTATTCGTGATAACTCGTCATAGGCGTATTGATTTCAAAATGATTCAAAAGCTTTATGCTGTTACGCGTGTCCTCCGCCGCAATCACATCCGCCTCACGAAGCGTCCGAATAACCCGAAAGGTCATATCCTCCAGATTTCCAATGGGTGTGGCGCACACATACAATGTTCCGCTCATGCCGTTCTCCTGTCCGAAAATGCCGGTCCCTTTCCGGTTCCGGCACTTCTTTTCGCATTTTCCTTAATCAAAGCGGATATTCGCA
>DLOO01000086.1:20599-20781 GCA_002479645.1 Lachnoclostridium sp. UBA7482
TATAGATAAGGCTAAAAACCGTATTTGTCTGCAATTTCCCGGGTATACTGTCCCGTTTTTTCAAAAATAATCAACGGCGGATCGATGCTTAACATCGGCTTTCCGCCACGGATACAGTCAAGAAGCACCATGTTCGGCTCCCTGTCCGCGTAAGGATGCACCAGCCGCATACGCTTCGGCTG
>DLOO01000086.1:20859-23162 GCA_002479645.1 Lachnoclostridium sp. UBA7482
TTCCCGCGCCACATCCGCAAAGCTGCAAAGCACCTCATGTCTGGCAATCGCTTTTGCATCGCCCGGATTGGTCAGACCGTGTCCACCCGCCATATAAGGCGGATTACAGGTAACCGCGTCAAAACCCGACCTCCCGAAAATGGTCGACGCCTCCCTGATGTCTCCCCGGCAAATCCGAATCCTCTCCGTAAGTCCGTTGAGTTCCACACTCCGCTGCGCCATATCCGCACTCTCCGGCTGAATCTCAAGCCCCGTCAAATGCTCCGCCTTTGTCTTGGCCGACAGCAAAAGGGGCAGAATCCCTGTTCCGGTTCCCAAGTCAATGCAGCGGCTGCCGGGCTTCAGATTCGCAAATCCGCTCAAAAGCACTGCGTCCATTCCGAAGCAGAACCGCTCCGGATTCTGAATAATACGCAGTCCGTTTCGCTGCAGGTCGTCAATTCGCTCGCCGGGACGAAGCAGGGTCTGTTCCGCCTGCTCCTTATTCATGGTTTCTGCGGCCTTCCCGTCGCTCAAGCATCTCCAGCTCGCGAACCTCGGGATCGAGGTCATTCTTCGTCCTGCGCTTCTTCGGCTGGAAACGAAGCTCTGAAACCGGGCACTCCCGTACTTCCTTCTCCTCACCGTCACGGCCATTTACCGATACCAAAACCTTTACCAGCTGCTTGAGCACGCTGACATCCGTAACCTCGCCGGTCATACCGTCGTTGGTCTGTACGGTATCGCCCACATCGGGCAAATTACTGTTGAGATATTCGTATGCATCCTCCTCGTACTTGAGGCAGCACATCAAACGACCGCAGTTTCCGCTGATTTTCGTAGGATTTAACGACAAATTCTGCTCCTTCGCCATTTTTACCGACACCGGGATGAAATCTCCCAAATAAGAATGGCAGCAGACCTCACGGCCGCAGATACCAATGCCGCCCAGAAGCTTCGCCTCGTCGCGAACGCCAATCTGGCGAAGCTCGATACGGGTGCGGAATACCGACGCCAGATCCTTAACAAGCTCACGGAAATCCACACGACCGTCGGCCGTAAAATAGAACAGTACCTTGTTGCCGTCAAAGGTATATTCACAGTCAATCAATTTCATATCAAGACCGTGCTTTGCAATCTTTTCCGCGCAAATCACAAGAGCATCCTTCTCCTTCTCCCGGTTCTGACGCGCAATCTCAGCATCCTCGGGCGTTGCGATACGGATTACCGGCTTGAGGGGCTGAATTACCTTATCCTCCTCAACCTCTCTGCGTCCGAGAAGCACATAACCGTATTCGACGCCGCGAATGGTTTCCACAATAACATGGTCGCCCTGGTTAATATCAAAATCAAGCGGGTCAAAGTAATAGACCCGACCGGCGGAACGGAACCGCACACCTATAATTGCTATCATAATAACCTCCAAAATATCCTCGGGCACCCACGCCGGGTACCGCAAAATGTTTTATAAATATGCTTCGAACCAGCGGCTCAGCATAATCCAAAAGCTTGTTTCCGCATTTACATTGGCATCCAGTCGACTGCGAAGCGTCGTAAGCTCCGTCTGCATCGCATGAAGCCCTTCGTAGGAGATTCGGGATGCCTGCGCCGCAATGCTGTCCATGTCCTCGGGGTACATCAGACCGACTGCCGTCCCCGCAGCCTTATAAAGCATCACATCGCGAATCCACAGAAGCATCATATCCAGCAGCGTTGACCACTCATCCTTCTGCGAGGCTAGGTTCTTCTCCTGAATAACCCGGCGCGCGGGATTTCCCTCCGGAAGACTCTTCATCAGGGCAACAACATTTTCCCTCCGCGCCTGCAGCTCTGCCGACGTGGCAAACGCTACTGCCTGTCCGGGGCTTCCCGCCGACAAAACCGCCGCCAGTCTGCCGCGATAATCGGGCACCTGATAGTGTTCGACCAGAAATGCTCCGATCTCCGATTCGGGAGCCGGTAGAAACGGCAAATGCACCACGCGGGACAAAATCGTTTCCAAAAATGCCTGTGGATTGTTCGCGAGCAGAATAATAACGCCATACGACGGCGGCTCCTCCAGCGTCTTCAGAAGGGCGTTTTGCGCCTGGTCGTTCATCTTCTCCGCCTCATCCACGATAAAAATCTTATACGGACTTGCATAGGGCTTGATTCCCATGGGGGCGCTGACCTGTTCACGGATGTCGTCGACGCGGATGATACTTTTCGAGCGCGTCACATAGCTCACATCCGGCTGGTTGCCGCTAAGCATCTGCCGACACGAACGGCATGTCCCGCATGGCTCGATTCCGCCGCTCTCACAGTTATTATTCTGCTCGCGAACA
>DLOO01000086.1:23196-30985 GCA_002479645.1 Lachnoclostridium sp. UBA7482
ACGCGTGGCTCACCTTTTTGTGACGGATTGCCCCTTGCAAATGCTCTGCAATCCTCTGATTACCGATAACCTCACGAAAGCTCCACATAGTTACCCTCATTTGCCTCTATATCTGCCAGAATCCCGGCAACACAAGCATCGAAATCCACATTGACGTAGCGTTTGTCGATTCCGGCTGCCGCCAGAATTTCCTCGGAAAAATCCTCCTCATCGGCGAGAAATCGGCGGCACACTTCCTTATAACGCGGATTTTCCTGCTTCTCTTCGCGCTTAATCGCCCGGCGAAGCCGCTCGGCGTCATTTACCTCAACATAAACCGGTACAACCTTATCCCCGTAAAATGCGCGAATCTGCTCGTAGGCAACCGGCGTCGCAATCAGGATGCTGCTCCCCCTCGCCGTGTCAATCTGCCCGTCGTCCGCAGTAAAATACCACCAGGGTCCGGCAACCGTCTCGTAGCAGCGCTTCTCGATAATCCTTCCCTGCGCCGACAGCGCCTCCATCTGCTCTGCGCTCACAAAATGATACTCCATGCCGTCGGTTTCCCCTGCGCGCATCGGGCGGGTAGTGTACGGCACGACCGTCTTCAGCGGAATCCGGCTCTGTTCAATCAACGCCTTATAAATATGGTCTTTGCCCGTGGCACTCTTGCCCATCACAATGTAGAGGTATCCCATCGCTTCTCTCCGTATTTGTATCACAGACGCTCTAACCAAAGCGTCCGTCATTTCGTTACAACTCTTATGCTGTCCCAATTTGCCTTAAGCCACGCCAGTGCGTCTCCCACGCGCTCGCCCGGCACAAGCACCGGCACTCCCGGCGGGTACGGCGTTACCCAGTCCGCACAGATTTCCTCTCCGGTAAGCTCGTCCACCCTGCGCTCCTCATAAGGAAGCTCCAGCGCCTCCGCCATCGGCAGAACCGTCTCAGATCCCGGCATGTCGGCAAATGCGTACAGGGCAATCCCCGCACTATCACCTGCGGGCGTTTCCTGCTTCGTCCAAGGCGCTCCGTCTGAGGCGCATGACGTGCTTTCCTCCCCGTCTGCCGCCTCGGAAAGCCTGCCGTCGATTACGCGCAAAGCCTCCGTCACGCGCTCGTAAGCCTCCTCCCGATCCATCGGGCTGGTCATAAGAAGTGCATAGCGGTCGGAGCACATTTCCGGCTGAACAGCAAATTCATCTTTTAGTATATCATAGATTTCGCGTCCTGTCATTCTGAACTTTTTGTCAAAAATCAGGAGTTTTCCGGGGTCACGTCCCGCCGCCGAGTAAGCCGCCAATTCCTTAAGCTCCGCCGCTTCGCGGTAAAATGCCGCAAGCCTCCGACCGTATGCCTCCATAGCCGCCGCGCCTTCCTGCTCCGCCCATTCCATGCAGGCGTCCATTCCCGCCATCAACGGATATGACGGGCTCGAAGTCTCAAAAATATCAAGATACTGCTCTATCCGCTCCGGCGAAATGCGCTCAGAACCAAGAGAAATCAGCGCCGTCTGCGTCGGGGACGGCAATATCTTATGAAGGCTCTGCACAACGATGTCCGCATCCTGCGAAAGCGCGCCCTTCGGAAATGCCGACATGCCCTTCGCAAGCGGCAAATGCGCCCCATGCGCTTCGTCCACCAACAGAAACATCCCATTGCCGTGACAGAATTCGGCAATCTCCGCAAGCGGCGACACCACGCCCTCATAGGTCGGCGACGTCAGGATGCAGGCGCGAATCGGACGGTCACCGCTGCCGTTCGCCTCGGCAAACCGGCATTTGACCTGCCCCGCAGTAATCGCCTCCGGAAATCCAAGCGGATTGATTTCCGGGTAAATCCACACCGGCAGAAGCCCGCGAAGCATCAGTGCATGCGACACGGCTTTGTGGCAATTCCGTGCTACCAGCACCCGATCCCCCTGATTCGTCAGCGCAAAAATCCCCGCCAGCAGCCCGCAAGTGCTTCCGTTCACCACAAACCAGCTCCGCTTTGCACCCATAACTTCGGCGGCACGCTCCATAGCTTCCTTCAAAATCCCCCGCGCATCGTGCAGATTGTCAAATCCGTCGATTTCCGTAATATCCATTCCGTACCAGGCAAACGCCCCCTTACCCTGACGCTTATGACCCGGCATGTGCATCGGATATACCGGCGAATCGTTATATTCGGTTAGCTTTTTCCACAAACTCATACGGGCCTCCTGTCGGACAGATTTCAGATTCTTCTTAACTATACCGACAAATTCCCCCGCTTGCAAGCAAATTCCGCATTTCCCGGGAATTTCTAGGGAATTCCACTAGGATTTTCTGCAAAAATGTGGTATGCTATAGCTCGAAAAAAGAATTTATTCTTTTTTCGAGCTTGCTTTATTCCAAGGGAAATTCTTTTGAATTTCCNNNNAGTACATCGCGCGCGAAAAGAAACTACCGGATAAATCGGCACGCGCTTGACATTTGTTTTACATATGAAAGGATTCCCCCCCATGGCAAACGGTTCCTCTTCGCGTTCCGGCAAGGGACGCAGCACAAGGCGCAGCTCTGCCTCGCGCAGCAGCTCCGGTTCCCGTTCTTCTTCCCGAAGTACCTCCCGCCCCCGCAGCTCACGGCGCAGGAAATCCGAGCGACGCGTCGGCCCCTTTTCCGAATTTCAATTTTACGCATTGGTATATATCGCAGGTATTCTGCTGCTGAACGNNCTATACCTGTTCATCTGGCGCAGTCCTAAGTTCTGCGATTGGTTCTCCCGGTACGTATTTCCGATTTTTCTCAACACCTACGGACGTATCACGGGGCTTTTCCCCTTCTCCGTCGGCGAGGTGTTGATTGTTATCGGCATCCTCCTGTGCCTGCTTGCGGCGCTGCTGTGGATTCCGCTGCTGATTCTTCGGCAGAAACGCACAGGCGGAGGCATTTGCGCAAAGATTGTGCTGTATTATAAGGCATTTGCAGCAATTCTCATCAACCTTTTCCTGCTGATGACCGTAAACTGTTTCGTCCTTTACCACTGCACACCGCTTGACCCGAACCCGCAGGCCGAAAAGCGCGAATACACCTCCGAGGAGCTGTTAACGCTTCGCAACCATCTGGTGGAACAGGCCAACAAGCTGGCAGAACAAATGGAGCGCGACGAAAACGGCTGGATTGCATACGATAAGGACATTCAGAAGGAGTGCCGCAAGGCCATGAAGAAGCTCGGCAAATCCTATCCGAAGCTCGACGGCTGGTACACCACCGTCAAAACCCTGCATTTTTCCGACCTCGTGAGCCAGATGTACATCGGCGGCTATTTCTTCCCGTTTTCCATGGAAGCAAATGTCAACGGCAACATGTACATCGCCAACTATCCGGATGTTTACTGCCATGAGCTGGCGCATACGCGCGGTTATATTTACGAAAATGAAGCGAATTTCCTGAGTTTCCTTGCCTGCATCGGCAGCGGCGACCCCTTCTTACAGTACAGCGGCTACCTGAGCGTTCTTACATACGTTGAAGAGGATTGCGTCAGGAGCTTAAGCGAAGACGAGTTTTCGCAGGCCATCGGCTGGCATGAACGCATTTCCACAATCGACTTGGCATTTCTGACTCCGGGCACATGGGAACGCATCGAGGAAGATGCCATCCTGGACACAGAGGTTGTCGACCAGATTTCCGATACCGTTACCGACACATCTCTCAAGGTAAACGGCGTGGAAAGCGGTATCGTAAGCTACTCCGAGGTTGTCGGGCTGCTGCTTCAATATTATGATGGGATTTTGTACTAAGAATTTGAAGAAATGCACATCTGAGGAATCAATTCATAAGAACATGTAAAGCGAGGCAAACTATGAGATTACGTAATATTCCCGGCGCACGGGAGGAAATGCTTGTAAATCCCTTTGTAATTCAATCTCCGGCGCAGTACCGCGGACAGTGGAATGCACTTTTCGGCAATAAAAATCCGCTCCACATCGAAATCGGTATGGGCAAGGGGCGGTTCCTTACGACCCTGGCTATGCAGAATCCGGACGTCAACTATCTGGGAATCGAGCGCTACGCAAGCGTCCTGATCCGCGCCATTGAAAAGCAGGAGGAGCTGAAGCTCCCCAATCTGCGTTTCATCTGCATTGACGCTAATGAGGTCGAGAATTTCTTCGCCGAGGGCGAGGTTGACCGGATTTATCTGAATTTCTCCGATCCGTGGCCGAAGGACCGTCACGCCAAGCGACGCCTGACCTCCCGACAGTTCCTGGCGCATTACCGTCAGGTGCTTGCCGCCGACGGGCACCTTGCATTTAAGACGGACAATCGTGGGCTTTTCGATTTCTCGGTGGTTGAGGTGCAGGAAGCCGGCTGGGATTTGTCCGACGTTACCTACGACCTCCATCACAGCCCTTATGCAGAAGGAAATGTCCTGACAGAGTACGAAGAAAAATTCTCTGCCATGGGCAATCCGATTTATCGTCTGGTAGCGCGCATGCCGCAGAAATAAGGCGTTGCAGTGTCGGCAGGTATCAAAGCCTGCCGATTTGCATATACTATAGACAAATTCTCCGGAAGTCCCGCCATTATGTCTTTCAAACACTGCCTCATTAACTGCTTTGCCTGCAACCGACGTCTCAACATACAGGTTATGAAAATCCGACGCGGCCTCAACACCGTTATGTGTATCTTAAATGCCGCAAATGTAGAAAGCCGGCCGCATTCCCGGCGAAAAAACAGGCATTGAAACGAAAAGCAAATTTTTTCAATTTTTTTCAAAAAAGGGGTTGCATTTTGTTTTAAGGTGTATTATAATGACGTTCGTGTTCGAGAAAAAACAATATACGCGCCTCTAGCTCAGTTGGTAGAGCACCTGACTCTTAATCAGGGTGTCCAGGGTTCGAGCCCCTGGAGGCGCATTTGAAAAGGTTTCAGTTTGACAGCTTAGTTCTGTTGGGCAGGGACTTTTTCGCGTACATACCTGATCCAAACAGGCTTGTATAAAATGAATGACAACATAGTTGGACGTTTTTTAATATGATTCCAGGATCCCCCAAAGGCCGTTTTCCTGAGCTAGCTTCGTCTACCTCGTATACAAGGATGTAGGCACGCTGCATGTTGTAAAACATGCTTAAAGGCGTACTTCGCCCACCGCTTATATCTTACCTTTGGCTGGTAATTCTGTTATCAAGGTTCTACCAAATCAATTTGCGAGATTGATTTGGGTTGCACGCTAAGTGCAAAGACATTTCTTCCGGTGTTGGAAAAAACGTCCAACTATGTTGTCATTCGCCGCTATTTTACATCATTTTTTGCGACTCGTCAAGCTTTTGAGACGAGTTTTTGTCGTGTTTTTTATTGTCTCAATTTGAGACAGTAATTTTTGTATGTAAAAGAGCCTGCCTACACGGCAAGCCCTTTCAAATGTTCCAATACAGGACACTACATTGTTATATTCAATTCTTCGCAGGCTTCTCTGGGTTCAATCTGTTCTTCCGGCAAAAAGGCAATTCCGTCAATACAATTATCGTAAAGAAAATCCGTCAGTTCTTTGCCGTTATCAGACTCATAAAAATGAATGAGCTTTTGTAAAAACATATCTTTGTGTTTTTGACCGACTGAAATTATTCCCGCACCGGCTTCAATCATGATTTTATTCGCAACCAGCATCGCCAGCCTTTTATTCCCGTCATAAAAGAATTGCCCTCTTGCACAATACAACATCATGTCAATCGCGCGTTTCGTATAACACGGTTCCTGAAGAATCTCAGAAACCTTAGCTTGTATTTTCTGCCTATCCGGAATACCCGGTCTCCAATCCGTCCCACCAATCCATACGTCCTGTATTCTAAGGCTCCCTGCATTAACCACAGTAAACCGTCCCAGTTCCCGATGTAATCTGCAAATAAAATCCACATCCAATGGTTCCCTTACATGTTCCAATAGGTACATCCATGCATGCTTCAAGTCATTAACCGCATTGATATCATCAATGGAATATCCTGCAACAGACATTCCATCACAAATACACTGTGTATCCGGATACGTGACGGCGATTCCTTCCAGATTTGCACTTTTCCATATATAATCGACCAAATTTCGCTTGGCAAGGAAAATATTCTGCTCCGTTGTAATATGATATTTGTCTTCCATCCGCTCCGCCTCCTATCACGTTGATTTTCTCATTTTCTCTTGTATTTGTCAACTGTCTCAATTTGAGACAGTAAACCACGGGCTTTTCACATACTGCTCATCATCTCCGAAACACTTCATCGATTTTGTACACCTCAATCTGTTCGAGGTCGTATATCTGTGCCAAATGGATATACCTACAGGTGGTCGCGATGTCCTGATGCCCCAAAAGAAGCCTTAGCCTCTCTAAATCTCCCATGCGATACGTAATAAAGCTGGTTCCGAACGTATGGCGTAACAAATGCGCATGCAGCTGCTGTAATCCTGACTTTTTCTTAATTTTACGAAATCTAAGTTTCAGTGCGTTTTCCGATATGTCAAAGGGTGCATGAGCATTTACCGCCGCCTTGTACTTTGCAAGCTCCTCAATCATCCTTGGCGGCAGAGGCACTATATGCGGCATAAGGCTCTTGGTCTTCTGCACCCGGAGCAGTCCCTTTTCCAAATCAATTTCTCTCCATGTGAGTCCTCTTACTTCTCCGGCACGCAATCCACAATCCAGCATCAGATGTATAATCAATCGGTTTTGCCCGGAAATCACCCCATCCAAACGCTCCACCTCTGATTGCGTAAGCACTTGGATAATGCTGCTGTCCGGACGCGGCAGCTTACTCTGTCCGATTAGCCGAATATTGATATACTGCATCTCCTTTAGCCAGTTGAAGTACACTTTTACGCCCCGTGCGTATGTCCGAATCGATGTGTTTTTAAGGTTTTGTTTCCGCAGGTATCGCACATATTCGCCATATACGTCTGCCCGAAGCTCCGTCGTGAATTTTGAGAATTTATTCAGGCAGTCGATGTAGTATTGCAGCGTCTTGGCACTGCAGTATTGTTCACGATCCGCCAAAAACTCCTCATAATGTGGCAACATAATATCGCCCTCCTCATTGGTTTATTAGCATCTTAGCGCACAAGCTTAGCATCGTCAAATCCCCTGCTATCTAATCAGCTTCTTATTCTGGCTCCAACTTTACTTTTATCCTCCCAGTCAGCTTGTTCATCCCATCCGGATGCAGACGGTATCTTACAGCTATAACTGACAGCGCATTCAAGGTCATGATATTGCGCATACTCCACCTGCTTAAGTCTTTGCAACCATATTTATCCTCCAATCTGAAACAGAAAAAACCGAGGGGCTTTCAGTTAGAAAACCTCTCGGCTATGTAAAAATTTATTCGTGTATTTCTTCGTATGACACTATCTGTTCAGGCGGAATATCAATATCATCTTTGACATATAAGAATGTTTCATCTTGTCCCCCATCTAAATGCTCGCTCAATCGTTACAGCATATTTGAGATAGTCACGCCATCGCCGGCTTGCGTGCTTCGATATACAGGTCTATATCCTCAATGATATAGTTTGTGCCTGTCGTATGCAAAGCCTCATAGCAGGTGTAAACATACTCCCAAACTCTGTAACGGCTGAATACCTCTGCAAGCTGTTTACCTGTTAGGTGCTTTGCCAGCTTATATTGCTCAGCACAAAAAATCATAAATTTACCCTGACTGCTTATCATCAAGCCTCCTCCGGCAGTTCAAAGCCATCACCTCTCCGCCTATATTATACGCAACGCGAAAGAAAATATCAATATGCTGTCGTGCAAATTCAGCAAATTCGGAGTCTTTGCACTCTCTCTTCCTTCCTACTCCGTCC
>DLOO01000086.1:30996-36265 GCA_002479645.1 Lachnoclostridium sp. UBA7482
GCTTCGTCGGATTCCTCCGATTTTTCCTCTCGCGGCATCTCCATCCCGAAGTCCCCAAGCCCCGGCAGGACAGGGGCTGCGTACCTTCCGCCGCCCTCCCAGAGGATGTTCTTCTCCATCTCCCGCAGGTTCACATACGTTACCTTCTTCATTTCGTTCCGCTGGATTTCATACTTTCCGTCAAACGTGATTCCCCATTCGAGGAACAGCGGCAACCCGACAATACATGGCCGCACGCCGGTCTTCATGCAGACGAAGCCTCCCTTTGNNATTTGGCAGCCGTCGCAGCTCATCCGGCGTCATTAACGGACGTTCCATCATAGACAGCGTCCGGCTGTCCCTCTCGCTTCCACCTCCGCTGCTGACCGAGCCGGAGGCAACGGTTCGGTTCCCCAACATTCTGCTGATGCGCTCCGCATCCTCCGAAAGCGGCCCGAACCCACCGGCAAGCACAACCTGGCAGCAATCAAGGATGGTTGCCGCCCCGTTTTTGTTGTAGGTTTCTTCCAGCTGCGACGTTCCCTGTAAGATACCTACAAGAGAGACGTTCCGGCTCCGGATAGCGGTAAACTGCTGCACCAGCCCCTGAATCTTGGGTACGGTACCCAGCTCATCATAAAAGCAAAGCACCTTTTTTGGCAGGCAACCGCCCCGCTCATCCGCAATAGCTATCAGCTCCCGGTTGATCTGCTGAATCATCAGGGATACCGCGAAATACTTGGTCGCATCCTCCTCCGGCAGCACGATATACACCGCTGTGGGATGTTCTACGAATTCCTCCATCGTAAGCTTACTGTCAAAACAGAGCATCTGCTCCATTTCCGTATCCAGAAACGCATTTAATCGGGATAATGCGGTCGCCAGGACACTCGCTGCGGAAACGCCCGCGCCTTTAATGGCAGGACCAGCAAACCACTTCGCCTTATTTTCTTCCGGCAGTTGGTCGATCAGACGGGCAAAGGCGCTTTTCTCTCCCTGCTTTGTCACCGAAGCATCCATTAAAAGCTTGATGACCGATACGATATGCCTCCCCTCCGGCTCCCCGTATTCGGCCAGCTCCAGGATAGCAGCCGCAACCAGATCCGCCGCGGCCTCATAAAAGTAGCTGTTTTGTCCGTATACCCCGGCATCCGCATCCGCAAGGACGATGGACTTTCCAACGATTTTGGCATATTTCTCCGCCCGGGCCTTGCTTCTCGTATCCTTCGTTCGCTTATAATAATCCATGTACCGGTTGACGAGCTGCATTAGGTTATAGTGGTCGCTTTGCAGCGGATTCCGCAAGTCATATACCACGGTTTGATAGCCATAATACTTCTCGCCCACGTACGCCATGTTCCGGTACAGGTCGCCCTTGGTGTCCAGCGTGATAAACGAGGCGCCGCAAGCCATCGCGTATTCAATGTTAGGGTATAGGAAATGCGCCGTTTTCCCGGCATTCGGGGAAGCAATCATCAGGGCATGAACCATCTCCGTATCGACCCATGCGGTCATCTTTCCGAGGTTTTTTGAGCTGCCAACGATAATGCCCTCTGCCTCCGGACGTTCTTCTCCGACACGCCACTGTTCCGGCTGATACCGCACCTTTTTGTATGCAGCGCTGATTTCCCCCGGCGTCGCCCACCGTGCGCTGCCGTGCTGCCCGTCCCCGACCGTCTTTGCCTTGATGTTTAATCCCCGGCTGTGCTGCGTGATAAGATACAGGACAAGCAGCAGTCCGCCGCAAAATAATACGATGTACGTTGTACTGTTCATAGTTTACCTCCATAATAAACTTCTTTTTTCTGTTTTTTGTTTCCGTCCCGGCTGGAGACCGTTTCCGGCGCTACATCCGCAGACCCATTGCCTCCTTCTTTTCCTGCATCTCACGCAAGAACTTCCGGTCGATACCGCCTACGCCGCGTCCTGGCCGCTGCGTCTCGAAAATGCGCCCGATTTGCCCAAGGAGCCGGATACAGCCCGGCAGGATTTGCGGCTGATACTCATGCAGCCAATCTTCGACGCCCTTTTGCAGCCGCATTTGTGCCAGCTCCATGCCCTCATCCGCAGCAGCGTGGAGATACTGCATCCCAAGCTTGATATCTCTCGGTACAAGTTTGCCTTGGATGTAGGTCTTGGCAAGCAGATACATAGCAAAAACATTTTTCTGCTCTGCAGCAGCTTTCAGCCATTCAAGTCCTTCCGCGACCTGCTCAGCCCCGGCGCCGTCCGCATAGGCAAGCTCCTTACCGAGCCGGTACTGTGCTATGTCGTAGCCCTGCTCCGCTGCTTTTCGCAGATACGCAAGTCCGGTTTCCCGGCTTGCTTCCACATGCTCCCCACTGAGGTACAGCTTTCCGAGATAATACTGTGCATACGGGTTCTCCTGCTCTACAGCTTTTTTCAACCAGGATAGCCCTTCCGCAAGCTGTTCTTCGGTTACGTCAGCCGCAGGTGATGTGCACTCACCCTCCAGCAGTTCCCGCCCAAGCCGGTACTGTGCCATATCGTAGCTCTGCTCCGCTGCTTTTCGCAGATACGCAAGCCCGGTTTCCCGGTTTGCTTTCACATGCTCTCCGCTGAGGTACAGCTTTCCGAGATAATACTGTGCATATGGGTTTTTCTTGTTCGCTGCCTCCAGCAGGAGCTGCAGCCCGCGTTCCGGTGCAAAAAAGGCTTGCTCCGCGTCAAGCAAAAGCGTTCCCAGCCGATATTTCGCATAAACATTTTCCATTGCAACGGCTTTTTCGTAGTATGCAACCGCCCTGTCCAGATCCTGCTCCGTTCCGGCTCCCTGACGCAGCATTTCGGCCAGCCGGTAAAAGACCGTATCGTCCGCGTCTTCCTTTTCGCTCAACACCTCAAATCCTGCAAATGCCCGCTTGTAGTATTCCTCCCGTTCCCCGGCGTCCCCGGTCATAACGGCCACCTTGTATTCCGCAAAAGGAAATCCTTCGTTCTTTTGCTTGCCTCCTTTGCACTCCTTCTGCCCGACACTGCTGTCGGCCGCTGCCTTGTATAAAGCAAACGCGGTTCCCCGGTTCTTCTCTACGCCCTGTCCCCGCTCATATAGTCCGCCGAGACTGTACTTGGCATAGGGCGTATCGCTCTTTTGGTACCACTCTGCCGCTTCTGCGTATTCCTCCTTCCGGGCATGGAGCTTGCCGATGCGGAAAGGCAGATAGTTTTTCAGAAAATCGGCAAAATCCCGCTCCCTTTCCTTAAGCCCGGAGCGTCCTTCCACCTGGCCGCACATCTCGTACAGCCGTAAAAAGCCCTTCGCAGACTGTTCGTACAACGCTTCCGCCTCCGCTTCGTTTGCTTCGGTTCCCAGCCCCCGCCCGGTCATCTGCGCCAGCCACAAACTTCCGAGAGGATTCCCGCTTTGATGTTCGCGCCGAAACATGCGGTACGCTTCGTCGAACTCTTCTTTTCGGTAATGGCTCCGGGCTTCCTTGAATTGCTTTGTCCAGGGATTCGGAATGCTCCCGTCCTTCCCGGCAGAGTCCCGAAGCGCCTGCTTTTCGTTGTAACGCTCAAGAAATACCTCAAGCGCTTCCTCCCTCTCCGGCATGTCCCGCAACAGCATGATTTTCTCGATGTTATTCCAATCCTCCCGGTCATAATCCCGCTGCTCAAAGTCGTGGAACCGGTTTCTTGGTTTTTCGTCCTCACGCTGCTTCGACCAAAAATCCGGCTCCTTCGGCTTTTCCCTGCGCGCGATAAGTTCCTCATCTCCCGGACGGACAATCCCTCTCATCTTCCGCTCGATGGCCGCCCACTGTTCGGGGGTATATTCCCGCTGTTCAAAGTCGTGAAACTGATTTTTAGGCGCTTGGCGGCGTTTCTGGTCGTATTCCGCATTTCCCCCGGAAGCTGCGCCTTGGGGCTTCTCCGACGTTTCCGGCTGCTCTCTTGCCTCCCGCGCAAGGCTCTCGGCCACAGTTTCCCATGGAACCGGCTTTGCTCGTTCCGGCTGCGCTCCTTCCTCCGGCGTTTTTCCCTCGGACGCCTCTTCCCCGGAAGTTTCCCATTCGCCGCTTTTCGTTCTGGCCGAATTTAAGTTCTCCACCAACTTAACCCGGGGCGGCTCATACTCCTGCGCCATCCTTATGACTGCGTTTTTGATACTCCGGAACGCTTCATTTTCTGAGAGCGGCTCCTTCTCCGGCATTTTCAGCGTATAGGTGGCAATGACTGCGCATTTCTGCTCATACCACAAATCGTATAGCTCTGAAATCTTTTTGTTCGTCGCCAGAACATCTACGGCTGCATCCACGAGATTTTTTACATCCGCCGGCATGTAACCGTACTGCATCCGCCCATGATCCGGCAGCCGCCGATGGATATCCGCAATCAACGGTTCTAAGCTGGTGAGGTTCGCGGCTTCCTTTGGCAGCTCCCGTGCCAACTGCAGGTAGCGTTCTGCAACCTCCTTCAGGTCGTTCCGAATTTCCGTCTGCTTTGTGTATACCTGCAGCAAGTCCTGTGCGAAGATTTCGCCGGCTAAACCGGACTTAATCTCCTCGATGCCTTTTTTCGTGAGCAGCCCTTCCTTGCCGGTACTGTAACAGACCATATGAATATGTGGATGATGTGATTCGTTGTGGAACGCCGCATACCACTGGAAATCCGAGAAGGGGATTTTCATGCCTTTTGCCAGCTCCGCCGCCTTTGCCCGCACAAGGGTTCGCCAGGCATCCGCATTGTTGTAGCCTAACCGTTCCGCATCCTCCCGGCGCAGGGAAATCACATTCGTCCAGACGTTTCCCGGATGCTCCGCAGCCTTTCGGGCGGTAGCCGCAAGATTGATGCTGCCGTCCGTCTGCGTAAACAGCCCGTGCTGCTTGCCCTCCTTGTCTACCCGGGGACGGTTGGCAATGTAATCAACATAATTCTCGACTTTTCCGGTGTTGTAAAGCACCAGCTCCGTCCCCATGGTAATGACTTCGGATGCGTTTCCCTTCGTGGGATTTGCAGCATAGTCCTCCCATTCGTGCGTATCCCGAAGCTCCGGCACGTCTTTCAGCAGCTTCGCAATCATGTCCTTCTGCGGCTTGGACTCCGGCTCCGTTTTCCATCGCTCGCCCATCAGCTCGACGCCCTCTCTGGTCCCGATATACTCCATTAAGTTGGAGAGCACCGCTTCCCGGTTCTGCATGTTTGGCTTAAAGTAACGCGAATGAAATATGATTCTTGCCACTTGGTTCCCTCCTTTCAGGTTTTAAGTCTGCTATTAAGGCACAATAAAGCGTTTCGCTCGCGAAACGCTCGCGCCGAGCGCGTGCCG
>DLOO01000086.1:36302-47816 GCA_002479645.1 Lachnoclostridium sp. UBA7482
TTGTTCCGTAGGAAATTCAAAAGAATTTCCTATGGCACAAAAAACAGAGACTCCGAAAAGTCTCTGTCATCCTGCTGTCTCAAATCGGACCCGAACCACTCTCAATTATCTTCCCCTGCCTGCCACCGAGCTGCCTCTTTCAAATCCAAGACACCGTTCATCGTCTTTATTTCGTCCAGGCAATGCTTCCGTATCTTGTCCACCTCCTTGGATGATAATCCAAGAGCTGCGGCAAACAGATGTTTCATTTCGGCGTCCCCAACCGCGATTTTGAAAAGGATTCTTGCAAGCCGGTCCTCGGAACTCTTAACAATACTCCGAAGCGACTGCATCAGCCCTTCCGCAAGGTAGTTTTCGATTTCCCCGGATGTGCGGTACCCGAGGTAAAAATCCAGAGCTGTGTTTGTTAATTCGCTGACAGATTTGAAATTGTACTCCTTATATTTGATCTGTGCTTTTTCCAAAGTATCTTCCGACACCCATATTGTACATTTTTTCTTCATACGCCGTCACCTTTCCGTCCTTATTTTTCAGGCATTACATGCTGCTTTTTTACTGTTGTGCCGTCGGTTATTTGCCGTTATATGTCTTTGCGCCGTCGGTTACACCATCGGTTAAAATTGGTTACAAACCCTTATTCCATCGGCTCTGCCGATGGATGTGAACCCGGACTGACGGCGGTTACGCCGTCGGTCCTTTATCCTGCACTGTCCAAAACAGAGAATACCTATAGCCCTTACAGGCACCCTCAAAGGCAGCATTTTACTCCGATTTCATGAATCATTCGATACTAGATTTAACAAAGACTCAGTAACTACATTTAACTTGTTGGTATTATAATAATATTTCTTTAGTGTCTGATTTTCAGACATTGCATCTCCGGCGTATATTTTTAGAGGTGTCTCAAATTGAGACAGTTCCCGCTTCGGACGATCCTTAAACAGCATCCATTGCTCGATCTGCCGCCACTCCTCCTGCGAGTAGTTTCTCTGATCAAAATCGTTAAACCGGTTTTTCTTTTTTCGGAGCCTACGGCCAAGATTCCAGAGACTTCGCAGATGGTACTGCAGCGACTTCGGCTGATAGACAGTCGCTCTGCATAGGTATCCCTGCAGCTCCTCTTCCGAAACCTCCTGTAATACTTCCGCCACCTCTCGCGCAGGCACAAGCTCCGGGCATGACATATTTCCGACGTTAACCAGGTCGTCCCCCGGTATGCCCTCCGGCCGCGAAATTCCCTTCAAACGACCGGAAACCAACTGCCAGATTTGCTTCTGTGCCCGTCGGCTTGCGCCTCTTTCCTTCACGTTTTTTACCTCCGGAGTTGCCTGCGGCTCTGTCTTCTCCCGCGCTTCCGACGCTTTCCCTTCCATATTGGTACCGGTTGCTGCCGCCGGATGAGACGGCTCTATACTGCCCGCTGTAGCTGTAATTTTCGGTGACGCCATCTCTTCTGTACCCATCACCGGTTCCGCATCCATGCTGACCGCCTTTGGCAACATCTCATTTACGGGCGCCGGTTTTTCTGTCACTTCCTTTCCAACCGTATATCTGTAGCACCGCATCCGACCACGCCAGATACGGCAGATAAAGCCCAGTTCTTCCAACGTACGCAGGGCGCGTGATACGGTATCACGTGCCAGACCACACTCCTCCGCCATCTGCTGTTGCGTCCGAAGCTGTCCCGAACTGTCCTTTATGTACAAATAAATCAATTTTGCAGATGCGGGTAAAGCCGCACAAGTGAATATATTCATTAGTTATGCCTCCTAAAATTTAGTCTTTTTTAGTTTTTTTGAAATCCTCTTGACAAAGATGTAAAGCTGGCATATCATGAATAATGTATTTTACATATTATTCTTTGATATGCCCCGAAGGGAGAGGTTGCCGCCTCTCTCTTTTTCTGTCCTCCGAGCAGCTGCCCGGAAAAATAAAATGCTGTTCCGTCCACGGTAATCTCTTGTGCTCCGCACAAAGTGAAATCCGGATTCGAGCAGAACTCTTTCCGGAAAGCGGAATGAGACAGCAAAAAAGATATTATAAATTTTTGTTTGCAAAATCTTGAAAAAACAATCTTGAAATAAAGCTCTGACTGCATTCTAATATCGCAATAGCAGCTCCTCGGAAATCTCTTCCTGAATCATCTGTACTCCCGGGGTGAAGCCTCTCGGTGCTGCAGGGTACTGTGTCTTCCAGTAATACTGCAGCAAACGTTCCTCATTCCTTGTCGGTCGTAACGGATGCATACCCTCCGGTAGCTTGCCAAGTTCCAGCAAGGGGATGGTCGCGAGTGAAAAACCAATCATCCCCAACACCCGCAGCACATCCTTTCTGTCCCAGATAACCAGCAGATGCGCCTCGCTAAGCAGGGAACGAAGATAACTATCCATGCTGCGGATTTCCTTTTCTTCCTCCGAGAAGAACAGCTCCTCCCCACAGGCATTGATAACGCGGCAGCCAGTACCACCGGTTCCCAGAATGAGGATATTTCTCAAATTGGCCGGACGCGGTACCGGATGTCGTATCAGTGCACCATCCATAATATCTATCACGTCATGCGCAAGCTCATGTGCCGGAACATATCCGGATACTCTGGAGCCTGTCCATGTACTATGCGTATGATTGAGACCGTTCAGAAGCTTAATGCCGACGCCCGACCACTCATTCAGATTTTTCGTGTAATCATCTAAAAGATAATCCTGTCCGCTTCTTATACCTCCGGAAACGTACTCTTCCTTCCTAGTGCCGCATGGCGGAAACAGGCAGCGCTCCTCGGGAATCTCCGGAAGCCACCGGGCAATCCATTGGCGTTTTTCAGCGACAGCATATTTGCTGTCAGCTAAAACACCTGACAAAACATATACTTCGTATCCGGCATCTATGATTTGCCGGATAGCCTCCACTACATTCCCGCAGGGATGTAAATTCGCGAAGTAGCCTCTTTCATAAAGCGCTTCGATGTTCACGGCACGTCGCCACTCTGCTAATGTTCCATCCATATCGACGAATAATCTCATACTCATAATACATATCTCCTGTCTTTTTGCTTACAGACCCGGCCAGTCCGCCGGTTCCGATTCACGGCATATCTACTAAGTATTCAAATTCAAGATAATCACCGCCCTTAACTTCAAAATCCTGATAATCTCCATAGTCAGCCCATGGTATATCCACGCTAACATCGGTAATGGAGGTTATCAGAGCATGATAACTTCCGGCTTCCACCATCAGCTCAACAGACGCCTTTCCCTCAACAAAATATAGCGGAATCCGGTAAGGAGTCGGCCCCCAAAGGACAAGATTTGCCTGCGTCAGATAATCTGAATGAATCGTTATGTAGATCTCGCCCTCGCCCATATCGATAAACTCATATTCGATACCGGCAATGCAGAAACAATCCGTCCATGCATGATTTGTAACCGCTTCCTTGCAAATCTTCTGCCTGACGGCGGAGGCATACACAGCCTCGCCTTCCCCGATATATATCCCGAATTCTTTCGTTTTGCTGTCATAAAGTCCCATTCCCGGTTCGCCCACAACAGCGATCTCGTCCATGCCGAAACGTTCCGTAGCGCGCTCGAACACGTGAGATACCTCCTCATAATTGGTTACAATCGGGTTCGTATCGGACGGCTCGATGGCTCCGGTGTCTTTGTCAAGCCAGGCGTATGCCCGCAGCAAGCCCAGGTTGTCGACGGTGCGAAAGCCAAGCAGTTGCCAAACCGCCGGATTGCTGTAATCGGCAGCATACGGCTTATCAAGCGACATTACCTGTCCGTAGCTCCCCGGCCAGTATTGCCAGCTGTCAGCCGCTTTCTTCGCTAACTGTGCAAGATCAGCCCCATTCTTGTAAGGCCGGTACCCCTGCGTATCGAAATGGTTGTCCCGCGCATATGCCACGATTACATCCATTTTTTCATCGTCAAGCTCCACCTGGAACCGCTCCCTGACTCGCTCGATTGTGCGAATCCGGACGCCGTCGCGAAAACAGTATAGCAGCGACGGCAGGTAATCATCTTTGGCGACAACCTGTTCGCGGAATAGGATATAAAAGCTCTGAGCCAAACACGCTTGTTCCGGTGCATTATTATCCCGGAAATACGTACCTATTTTCTCGTAGGCCGTAGCCTCCTGCACAAACATATCTTTGATTCTTTTCTCGTCTTCGTCCGATATCTCAATCCCCAGAATCTCCGACAGCACGACATCCGTGCCGCAGCTCATGAGAGACGTCATGACCCACATGAGTATCAAAATTAAAAGGGCAAACAAAACAAACGGCAGCCCGAAGATGCTCACCAGGCATCCGCAGCCCTTGACGGCTGCCTTTCCTCCTGTGTTTCCGCCTCCGTCATTCTTCATCCGGTGTCCCTCCTTCCTTCATAAAGCAGAACCGGTACGTCGTATTCTCCCATTTCCTGCAGCGAAACATCTTGCTGCCGCAGCAGACGTCCAAGATTTTCTTTCCCATTGATTTCCTCCTCTACTGATGAAAAACGATTCTATATGTTACGGCGCGCCTCAAAAAAGGCACCAAAAAACAGTCAAACGATTGTCTGACTGCGAAAAACTGTTGCATTTTTTATCAGGATGGCTTATAATCAAGTTAAAGAAAGCACCCACTCCAAAGTGGATGCCTCCGGTTGGATTAAATGTCCTTACGGACACCGCCTCTCCTGTTGGCCGACAGGAGAGGCATTTTTATTTCCGCTTATTTCTCTTGTCGAGAAAGGTAAGCAATGCGACAATCAAGCTGCCAAAGGAAACTCAACCATTTTCGCCTTAAGCCAATCCCTTTCATTTTTCCTATCGTCCTCCAGCCGTACCAAATAACCGCGCCTTGTACTCCGGCGCCTGCACCTGTAAGATGTACCGCTCATTGCCGCACCGGTACAGACACCGCCCGCGCTCCGGCGTCTTGATGATGTCCCACTCGCAGTCCGGGACCTGCAAAAGGTCGCAGTAGTCTTCCTTCCGGACGTTGCCCGGAGAAAACAAAAACTGATGGCAAGGAATCGCAAGCAAGGGCTTCGTCAGCTCCTTGATGTCCGGCAGCGTATAATCCTCGATGTTTTGGCTTGCTATGATGACGTCACTGTCTGCTTTTCGGTCGCGCTTTTCGATGTTACGTGCGTATTCGACAACGACCGGCGATGACAAAAACAGGTAAAACTCATCCAGCACTGCCGCAGCGTTCTTTTCCTGCAGCAGCTTGTCGGACATATAGGATAACAGGGTAAACAGCACCGCATGTTTTAAGTATTGGTTGCTCTCTAACAGCCTTCCAACGCCAAACGCTAAAATCCGGCTTTGCGGCAGATTGGTTTTTCCGTTAAAGTAACACGCTTCCGCGCCCTTTGCCATCGAATAAAGCGCCGTCAATAGCCTCCGAAGCGTTTCTTTTGTGTACAATAGCTCCCCGTCCCCTTCTTCCGCTGCTTCCGCGATTGTCCTGATATAATCATAAAATTCCTCGACGGTTGGATAAGCCTCCGGCAGCAGAAAAAACGCGTTCTCGTCGTAAATCTCTTTTTTCCGGTAAAAGTCTGTCAGCAGGATTTCCAGCGTGTCGAGCTCCTGCACGGAAAATTCCTTATAAATCCGGAAAAAGTCCTTTAAGTAGGAAATGTGCTGCGACAGCGGTTTTTGCGGCATCCGAAAAGCTGCAGGAGTGTCCTCTGTCCCCAGATTGTCCCCGTCCTCCCGCGTCCAACGTTTGGGTTCCAGGAGGTTGATCTTGTATCTGCCGGACATAAAGTCGATGTACGTCCCGCCGATTCCTTCCACCCACTCCCGGTATTCCTCTTCCGGGTCCAGGAGATAGATTTCTTTTCCCTGCTCCGCAAGGTTGGTGCATAACAGCTTCACAAGCCACGATTTCCCTTGTCCGGAATTGCCGAGGATTATGACATTGCCGTTTGTGACGTCCCGTGTCCGGCGGTCAAGGTCAAGGTAGATATCACTGCCGTAACGGTCTTTGCCGATTTTAAGCCCGTGCGGATCAAACCGCCCGGAAAAGGACATCGGATAAAGGTTGGCGACGCTTCCGGCCGGAAGCGGTCGGCTGTAGCGCAGCCCGAAGACATTGCGCCCCAGCGGGTGACATGCAAGCATTCCTTCCCTTTGCCGCAGCCACAGCTCGTCCGCGAAGATCTGCGCTGCCATCATCTCGCCTTGAACACGGATTTTCAGTTCGGACAGCGATTCCTCGCTTCCGGCCCGCAGTTCAAGAAATACCGCGCAGTAAACCAGATGTTCATGGTCTTTGCGCATCTGGACAAATGCCGCGCACAAATCGTCGAAATTTCCTTCCGCCGCCACGGCTGCATAAAGGTTGGCGGCAGTGTTGTTTTTTTCAAAAATCGTTTTTTTGCTGCCGCTTGAAATAATCTTGTTTTCCTCGACCGCCGATAGCTGCTTAGCATAGATCCGCATCGTCACACCCGCCATGGTCGCAATACCTTTCAGGATTGCCTGGCTTTCCGTCGTCGGCGGATACTCGCGGATTGCCCAATAGCAGCGGTAGCTGTTGCCGACTACGGCATGATCGGTAAAAAATCGGATGCCGGTGGGCGCAACGCGATCAAAAAAGCGCTCCCGTTCCTGCCGTTTCCGCCGGATCTCCATCTGCCGTTTCTGTTCCCTCTTTTCAGCTTCCCGGCAGATTGCTTCATACCGCTTCTTTCGCGCCGTCGCTTCCCTCTTCGTAATCCGGCGCTGCTTCCGTGCGCTGGTTGGCTTCGCCTTCGTCTCTTTCTTCTGCGCCCGTTCGTCCGATGCTGCTGCCTGTTTGTGCCGCATAGTAGTCCTCCTCCTTCCATTTTTCGGCATACATATAGCCGATGTAATAAATGCCCAGCATGTGCCGCACCTCCGCAGGCGTCAATAGCCGTGACATCAGGTTATGCTCCCGCACGGTCCGCAAGACCTCGTCTACCTTGCGGTACTGCTGCTCCTCGGACAGCTTTTCCATGCGCAAGAGCAGGTAAAACTGCCGGATCGACGCCGCCTGAAGGTGCGCGTTTTCAAAAGCCTCGAGGTCTTTTTCTAAAAGCTCCCTGAGCTTTCCGCTTTTTTCTTCGGCGATCCGCCGGCGCAGAAACCGAAGGTTCTCTTCGCCAGTATCCGCCCCATCCGTACACAGAATCTCAAGATCGCCCATCTGCTGCAGAAGCATCTGCAGATGCCAGATCTGCTCCGCGATCACATGCTCCGGCAGTACGCTCAGGTTGTTTGGCGTGATCTCAAAGATTGCAAGCGTCCCGGTCTTTGTTTTGCAGCCAAGATTCGTAAAAGCCTCAAACTCGAAAAACTTCTGGACACTCTTCCCTTTCCCGTTCTTTTTTCCCTCTTTTCGCACGTCCGCCGCTTGAGTCGGATTGCCGACGCGCGTAACAACAAAAAACAACAGCAATGCAAACGTCGGCACGACGATCATTGCGATAAAAAATAGCACCATAGCCAATCTCCCCTCCGGTATCCTCTGCCCAAACCGGATACCTTATTTTTTTAGTCGCCATCCTCGGCAACAAAGAACTGCTGCCCGAAAAAATAGACAACAGCTAACCGCAGATACTCTAACGTCGTCAGGTCGCCCGACGGCGGACGAATCGTAAGAACCGCAACAACCCCGGCGGCAACAAATCCGCCGCTAATTCCAAAAAACGCGGCAAGCAAAACCGAGATTACAAACAGCAGCGCAATCGCCATAAGCGCCGGAAGACTCCACAACAGCTTTACAACGGAGCGCTGTAGATTTTTTGGGTAAATATAGGTTTTCATTTTGCCTCCTTTTTTAGTGCGCGAGTCTTGACAGTGCGCTGAATCCATAGTAAGCCTGCATCCCAATCCCGCTTAAGTTGGTCTGCCCGGACGCGCCGCCATAGCGCTGCATCAGCCGATCCACCGCACNNTTCCGCAAGCGTTCCAAACAATCCCGCCAAGCCGACCAAAAAGGTCTTGTCGTTGATTAAAACCAGGCAGATCCCCAGCCCGATCATTTGCAAAAAGGACGCAAAGCATAAGCCGATCACCTGCTTGCACCAGTCGGTAAAGCCGTCTGCATACCCCCTGGGGACGCTTACCATGTACAGGCAGCCGATGCACACCAAAAAAAATAAAAAAAACGATCTTTTAATAAACTCGAAGTAGTTTAGGATTGCCACGATTAGGAAAACGATGCCGAAAATAAACGACAGCATCAGCCCCATGTTTAGCACCTCCAGCCGCGTCCACGCTTCGGCGAACCCGTCTGCAAACGGCTCGCCCCCCGCTGTCATTGCTCCGCCGATTTTCCACCCCGCCGTCAGCATCATCTTATAGAACGGGATCGGCAGTACAGTAAACAGCAGCGCTGCCAGATAGGATCTCGCGTAGTTTAACAGCAGATCCTGCGGCGTCCCTCTGCCGTGTCCATACTGGATTGCCACGTCAAAAACCGCGACCACAATCCCCGTCCCCCACAAAAAAAGCCCGACTTTATAAAAACCGCCGATAATCAGCCGAACCGGCTCCAGGTTAAAGATCGTCAGACCATCCGACGACATATGCCCCAGCAAAAATCCAAACGCCGTACCGACCAGTTGCTGCAAAATCCATTCAAAAATGCTTTCCAGAAAAAAACCTATCACTTTTTCACCTTCCTTCTTTTCGTCCCGGCACGGTCGCCGCACCGCACCGGAACATACAGTTACACGCCTCCGATTGTGAACGAAAGCGCCGCGCCGCCGCCACAGATCACGATGGCAATCAGCAGAAACAACAGGCGCATCCAATCGATTTCCTGCTGCTTCTTGTAATGGATCAGCTCCATAATAAGTACGACGACAAAGGCAATCGCTGAAATAAACGTCAGCAGCGTAAAGATGGCGGTAACAATGATCTTCAGATCTGCCGTAACGCTTGAGATCGCATTAGAGATCGCGTCTCCAACCGCAGACGCAAACAAAGATTGATACCAATACATAGGTACTCCTTTCCGCACCTCATCTAAAAGGCGCTTTACATACGAGCGTCCCAATGACTTCCGAGGGGACGCCGCCTATAGGTAACAAAAAAGCAGCAAAGCCCTTGTCCCTGCTGCGAAAATCACTGTCTCAAATTGAGACAGTAACCACCGCACCGGCCGACAGAATGCCAACCGGTGCACATAGATGTTTACTCTCGGTTTCTTCTCTTAAGAAGAACACACACCATAAGAGCTGCTGCAGCAAGGAGGGTAAGCAGCGTATACCGTGCTGCTCCGCTCTCATCTCCGGTCTGCACAATCACCTGGTCGATCATCACAACCTTAACGCCATCCGAATTTTCGTCTACCTGAAAGGTAATCGGGTCAGCCTCGCGGAAACCTTCCGGAGGCATCAGCTCTACCATGGTATACGTGCCAAACGGCAGCTTGTTTAACTCAAATGCTTCGAGTCCGGTTGTAAATCTTGCGACTTCTTCCTTGTCCTCGTTGTAAATGGCAATCAAGGCTCCCGGAAGGAACGTCCCATCCGCCGTCAGCTTGTGGAACTTCACGCTCGTACCCTTGTTGTACATGACTTCTTTATTGAGAGTACCATCCTCATTTACAACAACCTTGATTTTCTCATGAGAGAGGACATATCCGTTCGGAGCAGCCACTTCCTCAAGATAGTAGGTTGCACCTGCCATCAGCTCTGCTTCCACATAGGTACCGTTACCATCGGTAACCCATTCTTTTACAACGTCTCCGGATTCATCCGTCAGCCGCAGAGTTGCACCTGCCAACTCCTCGCCGGTTACCAGGTCAGCCTTAGAAATGAGGACTCTTGTGTAGAGGTCTTCCATTTCCACGAGTGTCAGCTTGCTGCCGTCAACGGTAAAGGTGACGTCCTCTGCAAGGACGTAGCCGGCCGGAGCCGACACCTCGTGCAGCGTATAGGTTTCGTCCGGACTAAGGACGGCATTCAGCTCATGTGCCTCTGCTGCCGTCACAAACGACTCGATTACCTTTCCCGCAGAGTCAAGAATCTGCATGGAAGCGCCCGCAAGGGTTTCCCCGGTATAAGCGCTGACCTTGTTAATCTCAACCTTCGTATAATCGTCCACCATAGTTGTAGACTCTTCCTCGTCACGGAGCGATACCGTAAACGTAATATCCTCTGCAAGGACATAACCGGCAGGAGCCGATACTTCATGCAGCGTATAGGTTTCACCGGCAACCAGAACGGCATTCCAGTGACGGGCGGTACCGTCCGTGATCCATTCGTCCACCACCCTGCCGCTATCGTCAAGCAGCTGCATCGCTGCACCGGCTAACATAGAGCCGTCCAGCGCGCTAATCTTGGTAAATACATGTCTGGTATACGCATCCGTCATAGATACTTCATTCACGACCTCTGTTTCCGAAACGGTAAATGTCACATCGTCTGCCACGACGTAACCGGCAGGAGCAGATACTTCATGCAGCGTATAGGTTGCGCCGCACTCGAGTCTTGCCGTAAGAACGTGAGGCTCACTCTTGGTTACCCACTCGTCGATGATTTCGCCGTTCGGAGCGATGAGCTGCATCGTTGCACCCGCCAACATAGAGCCGTCCAGTGCGCTTACCTTGGTAAAACTCATAACATTTGCCTTGTCCTTCATCGTTACCGTAAGCGGCTTACCTGTTGTCGGGACGGTAAATTCCACGTCCGCAGCCACTAGATAGCCATACGGAGCTGTCACCTCGTGAAGGACATACTTCTGTCCGGCAACCAGCTGTGCCTTGATTTCGTGGTAACTGCCATCGGTAATCCATTCGTCAATCACCTCTCCGGATAAAGTCTTAATCTGGAGCAATGCATCCTCGAGCGGCGTATTATCTTCGGCGCTTACCTTGATGATACGAACCACGGTAGGATCATCGACCATTGTTACCTTGTCAATCTTACCGTCAAGAGATACAGTAAATTCCACCTGGTTAGCAAGGACATATCCTGCCGGAGCAGCGGTCTCCTTGAGGATGTACTTTCTGCCGGCAACCAGCTGCGCCTTAATCTTTGTCACCGTACCATCGGTAACCCACTCCTTTACCACCTTGTCGGTCGTGGTGTCGATAATCTGCAGCTTTGCGCCTGCAAGCTCCTTGCCGGTGACAAAGCTTGTTTTGCTGATCCATACCTCGGTATGAAGGTCGACCATCGCTACTTCATCGATGCTGCCATCGAGCGATACCGTAAACGTGATATCCTCTGCAACAACATAACCGGCAGGAGCCGATACTTCGTGCAGGATATAGGTTTCGCCGGCAACCAGCTTTGCCTTCATCACATGAGCGGTGCCATCGCTTACCCACTCTTCTACTACTTTGGCATTCTTATCAATTACCTGCAGCTTGGCGCCGGCAAGCGGCTGATTCGTACCGGACGATATTTTCAGGATTTTGACTATTGTAATATCATCCTTCATTTCTACCTTGGTTATTGTGCCATCAGATTTTACGGTAAATTCCACCTGATTAGCGACGACATATCCTGCCGGAGCAGCAATCTCCTTGAGGATGTACTTTCT
>DLOO01000005.1:0-2394 GCA_002479645.1 Lachnoclostridium sp. UBA7482
TTGGATTGCAACCGCACAGGTGAAAATTTTTTGCTTGACAGTTCTGCGGTTTTGGGTTACATTAGGCTCATACGAAAAATGCATGGACGAAGAGGAGTACGCATTTTGTCCCGTACAGAGAGATTGGTCCCCGGCTGAAAGACCGATTACGAAACGGCAGTTGCGGAAGGTAGCTTCAGAGCAGGAGTTTTGAACAGCGCAAGCTAATTAGAGATTCTCGGGAAGTCCCGTTACAGACGAGTTGCTTGACAGAGCAGCGCAAAAGACAGCTGATGTTGTGAATTAAGGTGGTACCGCGGTTCTTCGCCCTTGGAGTGAGGAAAGGTGTGCCGCTTTTTTGTTTCATAGGAAATNNTTCGTAATCGGTCTTTCAGCCGGGGATGTGCATTTTCGATTAGAAAACCAATAACATAAGGAGGCAGACACAGTGAAAGAGTTAGCCAAAAACTATGATCCCAAAGACATTGAGGAGCGTCTGTATGACATGTGGCAGAAGAAAAAGTATTTTCATGCCAGAGTAAATCCCGAAAAGAAACCGTTTACCATCGTTATCCCGCCGCCGAATATTACCGGTCAGCTTCATATGGGTCATGCCCTTGATAATACCCTGCAGGATATTCTGATCCGTTTCAAGCGTATGCAGGGCTATGAGGCTCTGTGGCTTCCGGGCACCGACCACGCATCCATCGCTACCGAGGCAAAGATTGTGGAAGCGATGAAGAAGGAGGGCGTTACCAAGGAAGACCTCGGACGTGAAGGTTTCCTTGAGCGTGCATGGGAGTGGAAGCGTCAGTACGGCGGAAGAATTGTATCCCAGCTGAAGAAAATGGGATCTTCCTGTGACTGGGACAGAGAACGTTTCACCATGGACGAGGGCTGCAACAGAGCCGTTAAGGAAGTATTTGTCAACCTTTATCATAAGGGACTCATTTACCGAGGCAACCGTATCGTTAACTGGTGTCCTCATTGTCTTACCACTATTTCTGACGCAGAGGTTAACTATGAGGATCAGGCAGGCCATTTCTGGCATCTGCGTTATCCGTATACCGACGGAAGCGGTTATATTGAGATGGCGACCACCCGTCCGGAGACGATGCTCGGCGATACCGCAGTTGCCGTAAATCCGAACGATGAGAGATATAAAGCGCTCGTCGGTAAGACCGTAACCCTTCCGCTTGTCGGCAGAGAGATTCCGGTAATTGCGGACGATTATGTAGATATGGAATTCGGTACCGGTGTTGTTAAGATTACCCCGGCGCATGACCCGAACGACTTTGAGGTTGGACTTCGCCACAATTTGCCCGTAATTAATGTTTTGACTGCGGACGCTAAGATTGTTGATGAGTATCCGAAATACGCGGGAATGGACCGCTACGAAGCAAGAGAAGCCATTGTAGCTGATTTGCAGGCTTGCGGTGCACTTACCGAAATTGAGGATTACAGCCATAACGTCGGTACCTGTTATCGTTGCGGGACGACCGTAGAACCCCGTGTTTCCATGCAGTGGTTTGTTAAGATGGAGCCGCTTGCAGGTCCGGCGATTGATGCGGTAAGGAGCGGCAAGACCCGGTTCGTTCCCGAGCATTTTGACAAGACCTATTATCACTGGCTTGAGAATATCCGCGACTGGTGTATCAGCCGTCAGCTCTGGTGGGGTCACAGAATCCCGGCATTTTACTGCGATTGCTGCGGTGAAATGACAGTAACGAAGGAGGACAGCGCGGTTTGCCCGAAGTGCGGCAAGCCGATGCGTCAGGACCCCGATACCCTTGATACTTGGTTCAGCTCCGCCTTGTGGCCGTTCTCTACGATGGGCTGGCCCGACAAGACGCCGGATTTCGATTATTTCTATCCGACCAATACGCTTGTAACCGGTTACGACATCATTTTCTTCTGGGTAATCCGTATGATGTTCAGCGGTTTGGAGCACACTGGAAGGGTACCGTTCGACACGGTATTGATTCACGGTCTTGTTCGCGATTCTCAGGGACGTAAGATGAGTAAGTCTCTCGGAAATGGTATCGATCCTCTGGAGGTCATTGACAAGTACGGTGCGGATGCGCTTCGTTTCACTCTGATTACCGGAAATGCACCCGGTAACGACATGCGTTTTTATTGGGAGCGTATCGAGGCAAGCCGTAACTTTGCAAATAAGGTATGGAACGCAAGCCGTTTCATTATCATGAATATGGAGCAGATGGGGGACGACGGAAGGGTTGCCTCTGTTCCGGCGGAAGCGCTGGCAGACGCTGACAAGTGGATTCTTTCTAAGGCAAATGACCTTGTTGCCGCAGTAACGGAGAACATGGAGAACTATGACCTTGGTATTGCAGCAGGCAAGATTTACGATTTCATCTGGGAAGAATTCTGCGACTGGTACATTGAGATGGTTAA
>DLOO01000005.1:2470-3066 GCA_002479645.1 Lachnoclostridium sp. UBA7482
GTATATGCCGTTTGTAACCGAGGAGATTTACCGTACGCTGAAAGAAGCCGAAGGCGATTTCAACGAGGATACTTCCATCATGATTTCCGCATGGCCGGTTAAGGAAGAGCGCTATGCATTTGCTAAGGAGGAAGAGGCGGTTGAGCTGATTAAGACCGCGGTAACTGCAATGCGTGCAATTCGTAACGAGATGAACGTTCCGCCGTCACGCAAGGCAAAGGTTTACGTTGTATCCGAGTCCGAAAAGCTGCGGAGCATCTTTGCGGGCAGCAGGGTATTTTTTGCAACCCTCGGCAGTGCAAGTGAAGTAGTGATTCAGGATACGAAGGACGGTATCGATCCGGATGCGGTTTCGGTTGTAATCCCGGGCGCCACCATTTACATTCCGTTTGCAGACCTTGTTGACGTGGAAAAGGAGATCGAGCGTCTGAAGAAGGAAGAAGCAAGGCTTCAGGGCGAGCTGAAGCGTGTTCAGGGGATGCTTTCCAACGAGAATTTCGTTAAGAAGGCTCCGGAAGCAAAGATTGCCGAAGAGAAGGCAAAACAGGAAAAATATGCTGCAATGCTTGTGCAGGTTACTGAGCGTTTGGCGCATT
>DLOO01000005.1:3078-14194 GCA_002479645.1 Lachnoclostridium sp. UBA7482
TAAAATAGAAGCAGGATATTTTCCCGACTCTCCCCTTGATTTTGTGTTAGGAGGATAGTATGATTGATTTTGAAGAAGAAATTGCAAAATTCAGTCCCAGTTTGGAAATCAGTCAGGCTGAAGAGGCCGTAATGAGCCGTGAGCTTATCGACGTAGCGGACATTATTGAGAAAATTTTACAGGAGAGGAAATAATATGATCTGTCCGAAATGTGGCGCCAATATGACGCTGAAACGAGGGACATGTGCAAAGTGCGGTTACGACATTGAAGTAAACCAGAAAACCCGTAAAATATCCTGCTTCTATTTTAACCAGGGTCTTGCGAAAGCAAAGGTACGGGATCTTTCCGGCGCTGTGGATATGTTAAACCGTGCGCTTAAGATGAGCAAGAAAAACGTTGACGCCAGAAACCTTCTGGGGCTTGTTTATTTTGAGATGGGGGAAACCGTTGCTGCGATTCATGAGTGGATTATCAGTAAGAGTATCCTGCCGACCAACAACCCGGCAGAACGCTATCTGAATACCCTGGAGAGCAATCCGACCCGTCTTGACAATCTGAACAACGCCATCCGAAAGTATAATGCCGCGCTGGATTTGGCACAGCACGGCGGCGACGATCTTGCACTCATCCAGCTTAAGAAAGCGGTGTCCTTAAATCCCCGCTTTATCCGGGCATGGCAGCTCCTGGCTCTTTTGTATATGCGGGCAGGGGAGATGAATCATGCGAAGAAATGCATCCGCCGTACACTGACCATTGATATTGCGAATACGACGTCCATTCGTTACTTAAAGGCAATACGTGATATTACCCGTCAGGGAAAACAGATTCAGGTGATTGTACCGGATACCGGCGCACCGGTTTCCGAGGATGCTCCCGAGCTTCAGGGCAAAGCCAGGGCAGGCATTCTTCCGGCATTTCATTATAAGGAGGACAAGCCGGATTACCGATCATTTATCAGTCTGTTAATCGGCGTCATCCTGGGTACCATGGTTGTATTTTTCATGGTTATTCCGGGGGTTAAGGCCGGTATGAAAAATGAATTCAAGGAGACGCAGGCAGAGTACGCGGAGGAGCTGTCCGAGTATCTGTCCGATATCAATTCCCTCGGCAAGGAAAATCAGTCGCTGCAATCCAAATTGGAGATTCAGGAGATCGAGCTGGATTCCATCCGCGATGAATTGGCAGAGCTGAGCGAGCAGGTGGGCGGCGTGAACATGTTCCGCCTTGTGCATTATTACATGGGTATCAAGGACAGGGAAGCATCCCGTGTGGAGCAGTTCCTGCTTCAGAAGCGTATCAACGCGGTGTCCGAGGCCGAGAGGAAAAATGAATTTGCCAAGCAGATTATAGATAAGATTCTTGCGGAATATCCCGATGTGATGTCGGTAACGATGACCAGTACCGAGCTGTATACCGAAGGTCTGGCTCTTTATGAGGCAAAAAATTATCAGTCGGCATTGGAATTTTTCCAGTATTCCTATGAGAAATCCGCAGATAATGAGGAAAACCTTTATTACCTGGGCAGAACGTGTCAGCTTCTGAACAAGAAGGACGATGCGCTTCGTATTTTCAACGAATACAAGGAACGTTTCCCGGAGGGCAAGTATTTCCAGACAGTGGAGGGTCTGATTTCCGGTCTGTAACAAAAGAACATAAGAATCATTACGTAAGAGGAATTTCCGTAACGGGAGATTCCTCTTTTTTGTTAGGAGGTAGAGTATGAAAGAGCGGCATCCGGCACAGTATACCGTTAAGAATCGATGTTTGTATATAGCTCTTTTGGAAGATTTGGATCAACACAATGTTGACAGGATAAGAGCAAGACTGGACGCGCTGATTGATGAGTGCGGAAGCAATGAGCTGGTATTTGATTTCAGCAAGGTAAGCTTCATGGACAGCTCGGGAATCGGAATGATTATGGGAAGATACCGCCGACTTCTTTCACGTAACGGGATCATCCGGGCAGTCGGGGTCAATCCGTCGGTTGCACGTATTATGAAGTATTCGGGGCTGTACCAGATTCTGAGACCTGAATTTGCAGAGGCCGGAATGCGGGAAAACTGAACCGGGTGGAGAGAAGCAGAGCATACTGTGAAATGGAGGATAGCATGAATGAGATTGTAAGAAAGCCTGCCATGCGTTTGTGGGAAATGCAGGTAGACGATACGCAAGCACGCGAAGCGGCAGAAAGGCCCGAGGCAGTACATAAGCACGATAATGAAGTGACGCTCAGATTTCCGGCATTATCCCGAAACGAAAGCTTTGCCAGAATGGCGGCGGCAGCCTTTATTACCGGGCTTGACCCGACCCTGGAGGAGTTGTCGGACTTGAAGACCGCAATTTCCGAGGCGGTAACCAACGCAATTATTCACGGTTATCGCAAGGGACCGGGGGAAATTCGTATGTTTTTGGCGACACAGGGAATGACGGTATATGTTGAGGTGGAGGACTACGGGGAAGGGATTTTTGATGTGGTGAAGGCACGGGAGCCGATGTACACGACAAGACCTCAGGAGGAACGGTCCGGCATGGGATTTTCGTTTATGGAAGCGTTTATGGATACGCTGGAGGTAATATCCACCGTAGGCACCGGCACTCTCGTGCGGATGAGTAAGACCATCCGGTCGTAGGAAAGGGGCAGGAGCTTGGATAACATAGAAGGGCTCTTACAGGCAAGAAAAGGTGATAAAGAAGCACGGGAACGATTAATCTGTGAGAATGCAGGACTTGTATACAGCATCGTTAAACGCTTTCTCGGTCGGGGACAGGAAGCGGAAGATCTGGTTCAGATAGGAAATATCGGGTTGATTAAGGCAATCGACAAGTTTGATTTATCCTATGACGTACAGTTCTCGACTTATGCCGTGCCGATGATCGCGGGTGAAATCAAGCGGTTTTTGCGCGATGACGGAATGATTAAGGTCAGCCGGACATTAAAGGAAAATGCCGGGAAGATTTATCGCCTCCGGGAAGAAATCGAACATTGCGAGGGGCGGGAACCGGGGCTTTCGGAGCTTGCGGAGCGTCTGGGGATGAGCTTTGAGGAAGCATCGGCGGCGGTTTCCGCCTGTTCGGATGTGGAGTCGCTGTATCAGCCGGCGGGAACCGGAAAGGATGGGAAAGAAATCTGCCTGATGGACCGTATCGAGGAAGAGGAGCATTTTGACGATGCATTACTGTCCCGGATGGCGCTTTCGTCGGCGCTTGCCGCCTTAACGGAGCGGGAACGCACGATTATCATACGGCGTTATTACGAGGACAAAACGCAGACGGAGATTGCGAAGGAGCTGGGGGTATCGCAGGTGCAGGTGTCGAGGCTTGAAAAGAAAATTCTCGGAACTATGCGGCGTCAGCTGAGCGGTTGAGGTTAGGCAATAGGATGCATCTGTTCAGATTTTATCCCAAAATTTGAACAGATACATAAAAAATAAAAAAGTAGACAGACTATCCACAGAAAATCAATAAATTTGCGGAGGCAGGTATGAAAACAAAGTGGATTATTTTAGGAATCTGTGTACTGGCAGCTACGGCATTTGCCTTATGCTATTTGTATTTTTTTAACGAGGCGCCCAAAGCGATTGAGGGAGTGCTTGTTTAATGGAAAATGTGATGATTACGATTGTGCCGAAACAGGCGGCGCTTGTTCACACAAAAAAGGTGCTTGTAGAGGATGTGGCGTCGGTTACCGGCAGGGATCAAAAGCTTGTTTCGGAGCTTCGGCGGACGCAGCTTTATCATTTTCGCGATGATAAGCCGCAAAAGAAGGTATTTTCAACATTGAAATTGATTGAGGTGCTTGAAAAGGCTCGACCCGGCGTGACGGTGCAGGCGCTTGGCGGAACAAGCTTTATTCTGGAATATTCTCCGGGGAATGCCAAGTCGGGCGGGCAATGGTGGAAGGCAGCCTTTGTGTCGCTTGCGGTATTTTTCGGCGGAGCCTTCTCGATTATGACCTTTAATCAGGATGTCGATGTGGCTAAGATTTTCAAGCTTCTTTATAAGGTCTCGGGATATGGGGAAGCTCCGTTCATTCCGATTCTGGAAATCGGCTACAGTATCGGGCTGCCGCTCGGAATTATCCTGTTTTTCAATCATTTCAGCACACTGCGTATAGACAATGACCCCACTCCGCTTGAGGTACAGATGCGAACCTACGAGAAGGACGTCAACAATGCGATTATGGATAATGCATCCCGGGAAGGGGAGGTAGAAGATGTGGGGTAGTGTGCTGCATATTCTGACCGGAGTGCTGCTCGCACTCGTGGGGCTGACCGGCGGTTCCATCGTAGCCTCCGGTTACATTACGCTTCTGGTAAAGCTGGGCATTGTTACACGAATGTCAGCCTATACGAAGACGGGAGCGTACAGCCGGTTTTATGAAGATGTTCTGGTACTGGGTGCATTGTGCGGCAACCTCCTGGTACTGTTTCGGGTTCCGGTTCCCGTGAAATGGGGACTGCTCATCCCCTATGGCTTTTTCAGCGGAATTTTTGTAGGATGTCTTGCGATCGCGCTTGCGGAGGTAGTGGATGCATTTCCGATATTCTCGAGGCGAATTCGACTGTACCAGGGGCTGTCGTGGATTGTAACGTCGCTTGCCATTGGGAAAATGCTGGGAGCTTTTTTGCAGTTGGTAGTTTGGAAATAAACAACAGAAAGGAATTGAATATGAAGGAAAATATTACCGTCCGACAGGTTTTGGATGCGCCGGATCAAAAGGAGCAGCAGAAGCTCTATAACAAATATGTGAAGCAGGTGACGCCGGCTTTTTCCTGCGTGAAAAATACAACAAGAGCATTTCTGGTGGGCGGGCTGATTTGTCTTTTGGGAGAAGGGCTGCAGCAGTTATTTCAGTATTATGATTTTAATGAGAAAAATGCAGGATATTGCACGAACCTGATTCTGATTGCACTGGCGGTTCTGTGTACCGGACTGGGATGGTACTCAAAGCTCGCTAAATTCGCAGGCGCCGGCTCCGTTGTGCCGATTACCGGATTTGCCAATTCGGTTGCTTCGCCTGCGGTGGAGTTCCGTGCAGAAGGTCAGGTGTACGGTATTGGGTGTAAGATTTTTACGATTGCCGGACCGGTGATTCTGTTTGGTATCCTGGCGAGCTGGGTGCTTGGCGTGATTTACTGGATCAGTACGTTCTTTTAACAGAGAATACACCCGTCTCTTTCCCGGTTTTATTTCGGCTTATCGAAGAATTTACCTCATAATCCAATGCCCGATACGACGCAAAACATACGCCGGAGCAAAGTTGGAACCTTTGGCAAGCAGGTCGGTGTACGCCTCTTTTTTGTCCTTGCAGTGAAGCAGTCTTGCAGTTACCTTTTGTCCATCCCCGGTTGTAAGAATCGGGGTTCCTTTATGGAAATGCAGCTTTTTGGTGCCGCACAGGCGGCTCATAACATACTCGTCCTGAACCGCATTGTCGGCGGAGGTCAGGCAATAATCGCAGGTCTGCCCGTTGACGATGGTACTGAAATTGCAGAAGGCAAAATCTTTGCTTCGCCCCTCGCTGATACGTTTCCATGCGGTCAGAAGCGTACCGTCTGTAATTTCTTTATTGGAGTAAGCCTCCGACTCCGAGATCCGGCTGACGTCTTCCAGCCAGGTGCTTTCGGAAGAATAAACCCGAATAATAAACTGCAGGAAATTCTCGAGCTGTGCGGTCTTCCAGTACAGGAAATGCGGTGCGGCTGCCTCGCCCAGAGACGTCGGGAGTTTTGCATTGCAGCAGCCGAAGCCAAGAGCGGGGTCATGGTTTTCTACCGGATTCTGATACAAAAGAACATCGCTGTCCAGGAAAAAACACTCTTCGATTCCTTTTTCCCTGCAAAATGCCGCAAGAGCAAAATGGCGGTCAAAGCAGGTCTTTTCAAAATCTTCTCCTCCGTCCCTGCCAATGTGACGGAAAATCTGATGGAATTCTTCCGCAGCTTCTTTCAAATAGTCCTCAGCACGGTACCAGTTCGTGGAAAATCCCCGGTTAGCCTCATCCCCGAGCAGGATGACGTTTCGGCTTCCGCAAACTTTGCCTGCCTTCTCAAGTACATCATAAACATAATCCTCTCCGCCGCAGTGGAAGAAAATAAGCGGACAGGTTCCGGCAAAATCACGCAGGATTGCCGGCTTGTAATGCCGATGGTTTGCTTCAAACAGCAGATAGAGATAGCAGGGCATGAGTCCCGTCATATGGCGGAACACCTGGCCAAGGTCGGGCTCGCAGAGCGCCTGAACGGCAATAAACGAAAGGATAAAGGAGAGCACATCGTGCTGGATGCGGTCGTCCTCCTTGTAGTGCCCCTTGCGGAAATCCACATCAATCAGGTAGAGGAAGGTGCGGATGTAAAGCGCCAGCGCGCCGATTTGCAGGAAGAAAAACGGCCATGCGTGATGGGTTGATTTCGTAAATACCTCGTAAGGGAAAAGGATGCGTCCCACGATTGCGGCATAATTGATCAAAAAGTAGGAGATATGTCCAACGATTTCCTCGTCTTCGTAGAGGTTTTGCAGGAAGGTTGCGCCTCCCGCGCTGCCTCTGGCGTGAAGAAGCATTTCCAAGAATCCGAACTGATACAGGAGACATACGGCGGTAACGAGTACCAGGAAAGCACGGAAGCCCCATTTGTCGCTGCGCCGCCAGATGATGGCAAGCAAAAACAACGGCAGAATGCCCAACAGATAGACGTTGCGCCACAAAGCATAGCCTGCAATCAGGGCAAATACCGGGACATAGCGCCAGCTTCCCCTGATACGCAGACACAGAAGAATCAGGCTGCAAAGCACGAAAAGCATCAGAGTCTTGGCGGGCTGCATCAAAAAGACGGCGTCAAAAACAAACAGCAGAGAGAAGAGCAGATAGCCCGTTTTCCTGCGTATTTTTAAGGTCGCAAGGAGAAGAAGATACAGGACGGCAAAGGCGGCGGCGCAGAGGATAAAAAAGGTGCGCAGGCTGATTTGCAGATCCAGCTTCAGGTAGTCTTTTGCGAGTGTGAGTACCCGGTTGTGAAGTCCGGGAATCTCGTCAAATACCTTCCATGCGGTCAGTTTGTCCGAAAATACGACAATGAGCGCGGCGTCCAACAGAAGCTTCAGGATGGCCACAATATATACGGATAAAGGATTTTTCATTTTTTTCGTCATGGGTTCCTCCGGTGATTTTGCAGGAAATAACGGATTTACCTAAGATGCAGATGATTCTGCGTTATAGGTAAAAGGGCGCGGGTCAATATCTCTATCATACCCGAGATGCCTGCAAATTGCAAGTTGAAACGTGGAAAGCGTGGGGATGGAATCCATTTTTTCGTATAAAAATCCCGAAGCTGTGCATACTGAACGTAAAAAACAGGGAATGGTGGAAGTTATGAAAACAAAAGGAAAACAGAGTGTGGAATATGCCAATCCTCCCTATATCCTGGGTGAGGCTTCAATTGTCGGGCAAAAGGAAGGAGAAGGCCCGTTAGGGTCTTATTTTCATGAAATCTGTAATGACCCGCTGATGGGGGAAAAGACGTGGGAAAAAGCGGAGAGCGCTTTTGTTGAGAGAGCCTGCAATCTTGCGATTTCCAACGCGGGAATGCGGCGTGAGGACATCAATTACCTTGTCGGCGGGGATTTGCTTGCACAGCTGATGGGAACGAGCTTCGGTGTAGAGTCGCTGCAAATTCCGTTTTTCGGTATTTACGGCGCCTGCTCGACGATGGGCGAATCGCTTACACTTTCTTCACTGCTTGTGGAGGGGGAATTTGCTAAAAGTGTATTGGCGGTAACGTCATCCCACTTTGCTGGGGCAGAGAAGCAGTTTCGGTTTCCGCTTGCCTATGGAAATCAGCGTCCTGCCGCTGCGACATGGACGGTGACCGGAAGCGGGGCGGTTATTATCGGAAATGAGAGCTGCCTGACCGGCAGGAAGAAGACTGCCGCCTCCGGAAATGTCGTTATTCGAGGAATTACTGTCGGGCGGATTGTGGATTACGGAATCCAGGATTCGATGAATATGGGGGCTGCAATGGCGCCCGCCGCCGCATCGACAATCGCGGCGAATTTCCGGGATTTCGGCGTTTCTGCGGAAGATTATGATGTGATTGCAACCGGAGACCTGGGAACGGTCGGGAGCCGTATCCTGTGTGAAATGATGGAGGAACAGGGAATGCCGATTGGCAAGAAGCATATGGACTGCGGCGTGCAGATTTATGATTTGCAGAAGCAGGATGTGCATGCCGGAGGCAGCGGCTGCGGGTGCAGTGCGGTAACGCTTACGGGGTATTTGCTTTACAAGCTGCGGAGTAAGGAGTACCGGCGGATTCTGTTCGTGCCTACCGGGGCAATGCTTTCGCCGGTTAGTTTCCACGAGGAAATGAATATTCCCGGGATTGCGTATGGAATTATTCTGGAAAGCAGGTGATGGAGATGAATTATGTATGGGCGTTTGTAATCGGTGGTGCAGTCTGCGGCGTTGTGCAGATTTTCATGGATAAGACCAAACTGCAGCCGGGGCGGATCATGGTCTTGCTTGTAATGTTCGGAAGTCTTCTGAGCGCCCTGGGATGGTATAAGCCTTTTATGGAATTTGCGGGGGCAGGCGCTACCGTACCGCTCCTTGGCTTTGGCCACGTGCTCTATGACGGGGTGAAGAGCGCTGTGAAGGAGAGCGGTTTTCTCGGATTGTTTCTCGGCGGTCTGAAAGCCGGGGCGCTGGGGACGTCCGCTGCATTGATTTTCAGTTATATTGCCAGCTGGATCTTTAAGCCGAAGATGAAGTAAGAACAGCGCAGAAATATCCGAAAAAATAGGGAACTGCTACCGAAGGGTATAGAAATAACTAAACCCTTTGGTAGCAGTTCCCTGCGCGTAATATAAAGAGGAAAAAGAGAATCAGCGAATGCTTGTATACGGTGCGTGGCCGGGCTGTAAGGTCTTGCCGCGTACTGCCGCCAGTTCAGACACCGATACAATCTGATAACCATCGGCAATCAGTTCGGGAATCATGGTCTTCACGGCCTCCATCGTATATTTGTAGGAGGCGTGCATTAAAACAATATCGCCGTCCTTTAAGTTGCTCATTACTCTCTGGTAAACGGATTCGTAGGTACCGTTGTTCCAGTCAGCGCTGTCAACGCTCCAGTTAATCAACGGTACCGGAATTGCAAACTGCACCTTCATGTCAGCCTCGCCGTAGGGAGGTCTTACAAGGAAAGACTTGATACCGGTTAAGTCTTCGAGCAAGGCGCGTACCTTTTCCACTTCTTCGGCAATCTTTGCTTCATCCAGTGTCTTCAGGTGCGGGTGACTCCAGGTATGGTTCCCAAGCTCACAGCCTTGTTCGACAACACGTTTTACAACAGCTTCATAGGACTTGTTGTACTGCTTGCCCCATACAAAAAATGTGGCGTGCATACCATTTTCCTCGAGAATATCCAAAAGCTCATCGTAATACTGGGTCGGACCGTCATCAAAGGTAAATGCTACCAGCTTCTTGTTGGGGTCAATCCAGGAAATATCAACATTGGAAGTATCCCAGTTCTGCATAACGGCCTCCGTAGGTGTCGGTGTAGGTGTTTCGGTCGGTGTGGGTGTCTCTGTCGGAGTCGGTGTTTCTGTCGGAGTCTCGGTAGGAGCCGGAGTTCCGGTAGGGGTCTGTGCGGGCGAATCCTTTTTTGCGGAATTGTCGTTTCCGCAGCCGATACAGAGGAAAGCCAGCAATATAATCAAAATCGATAAACGCTTCATAATGTCTCCTTTCGTAACTTACACGTTAAGTATATCATACATTTTTTGGAAAGAAAAGCCTTGATTTAAGAAAATCATACAAAATCCGGAGAAAATCGTACATAGTTCGACGCTTTTGCCGGGAGACTGCGGGATGACTACATCTGTTTCCGAACGATAAGGTACTCGTCCCCAAAACGGAAATAGGGGCAGGACCAGTGGTCGGCTCGGATAAAATGCGCCATTTCATCTTCATCCAAATCCATTTCACAACAATATTGTTCATATTCTTCATCATAGCCGTAGTACATACAGCATTCGCAGTTACTTTCCAAAGCAATCTCCTTTGCAAGCGTTATCTAGGTGCATTACGAACCGAAGAAAACTACTGTTCGTTCCCGCCGAACGGATTGTCGTTGTTGTCAGGCGGAGCCGCCTGACCGGTATGAATCGGGCATACCTGATACGATTCGGTTGGACGAATATGCGGGGTGTCCTGTGTGCCGCCGTGGCTTTTGCTGAGCTCGGTCTCCGTCTTGTCTAAGAAAATTTTGCTGATGACAGACGGGCAGCTGGCAGACGCCAAGCACTGACTCTCTGTACAGATAGTAACCTTAACGTGGCAGGTACAGGTCTGGTAAGGAACAGAGCCCTTTGCGAAAATCTCTTCTGCAACGCAATCCGAACCACTGTACTGGTCGCATAAACCGGGAACAGCCAAATTGCCGCACTTCGTGCAGACCGTTGCGGTTACGATCGAAGAAGGCATGACGAAGTCCTTTTTTTCACATTTTTTCAGAACATGAACCTCTTCCATAATATCTCTCCAGAGATAACGGTAGTAAGAAGAATCGGTCTGCGAGAAGTTTCCGTCAAATCCGGACCAGATTGCGGCACAGTAGTAAGGGGTAAAGCCTGCAAACCAAAGGTCGTAGTTGTCATGCGCGGTACCTGTCTTGCCGGCTACCGGAATCTTCAGGTTCTGGAACTTGGACTTTTTGCCGGTACCGATTTCCGTAGTATCAACCATGGCGTCCGTAAGCAGGTAAGCCGTGGAGGACTTCATAACCTGCGTGGAGCTGGTCTTGTTATTGATCAGTGTTGTACCGTCATAATTGAGAATCTTGGTGTAGTAGCGAGGCTTATTGTAAACGCCGTTGTTGGCAATGGCAGCCAAGGATAAAGCGACCGTTACCNNTGGCAGCATAGGCGCCGGTCATTTCCAGTACGGAACAGCCGGTGGAGAGACCGCCGAGAGCCAGAGCAATGGTATAATCAGATACGCCGTCGCTTGCGTCGGTATCGAGTTTGCTGAAACCGAGATTTTTGAGATAGGTCATCGCGGTATACGGCGTTACCTGCTCCATACAGCGCGCCGCCACAATATTCATAGAGTTCCAG
>DLOO01000005.1:14272-19482 GCA_002479645.1 Lachnoclostridium sp. UBA7482
TTTGTCCTGACCGGGATAGTAGTAGAAGGAATCATCAAAAGGACTTGCGAGGGTAAAGCCGCAGGAGTCAATCGCGGGAAGAAAGGACGCAAGAACCTTAAAGGTGGAACCTGCCTGACGGTACGTGCCGGAAGCGCGGTTCAATACCAGGTTGCCGACCTTTTTGCCGCGACCGCCGTACTGAGCCAGAACATTGCCGTTGTGAGGGTCCATAATAACCATTGCACTCTGCGGCTGCAGAGTGATATTGCGGGATTCCTGCACGCGGTATTCCTTGCCCGGGTGTTCGGTCTCGAACTTCTTGGACATGGCTTCTATGAAAGCATCGATTTTCAGGGTCAAATCCTCCAGATTGAGGGTGTATTTGTTAATCCCCTTATTACCGGTACCGGTTTTATGATAGTAATACTTGCTGCTGTCCTTGTATTCGGCATAGAAGTCCATCAAGTCCTTGTAATGATAATGACAGGATGTGCCGTCGGCAGCAACGATAGAAAGTGCATACGACTCGGAAAGCTCATAATAGGAGCCTTTTCCGACTGCAGGGAAACGGGATTCGTCCGTGTAATATTTGTCCATTACCGCCTGAATCTCGGGGTCCTGCGTCGTATAAATCTGCAGACCGCCGTTATAGAGTATGTGGTAGGCATTGGCAGAGGAATAGCCCTTCTTCTGCAGATCCGCAACAACCTGGTTAATCAGTTCATCCATAAAGTAAGAGTAATGGGGGTTGCCGGTAGCGCCTTCGGACTGCTGATTATGCAAAGATATACGGACATAAACATCCTCGGTATCAGCCATGGCGATATCGTACTGCGCCTTAGAGCAGAAGCCGTTGTCAAGCATGTTCTTCAGACAGTCGGCACGACGGCGGGCATTGTCCTTGGGATGATTAAGCGGATTCATATAAACCGGCGACCAGGCAATGGGGGCAAGGGTAGCAGCCTCGCTGATCGTCAATTCATCGACATTTTTTCCGAAATATGTTTGTGCAGCCTTTTGGATACCATAGGCGCCGTTGCCGAAGTTGATGATGTTCAGATAATATTCCAGAATGGTCTGTTTGGAATACCGGGATTCCAGTTCGATCGCAAGATACTGCTCCTGAAGCTTACGAACAACCTTATCAACGGGGCTGGTTTCATTACCGCCGGCAAATACCTGGTTCTTCAAAAGCTGCTGGGTGATGGTACTTGCACCATAGTCCAGACTGCGGACTTTGATAACGGAGAAAATTGCACGGAAAATACCGCGCACGTCGATACCGTTGTGCTCGTAGAAGCGCTCATCCTCGAGGGCAACGAAGCAGTTCTGGATATCAATCGGAATGTCCTCAATACTTACGTATTCGCGGTTGGAACCCGAGCCCGCAAGCTCAAGGCACACAGAACCGTCGGCATAATAAATCGTGGAAGGGAAACCCTCCGGAGTAACACTGATGGAGTCGATGCTCGGAGAGGTATGAAGAATACCCAGATAAGCACCGTAGGCGCCATAGGTCCCGACAATCATGCAGAACGCTATTGCAACAAGAGCAACACGGAAAAAGGTGACCCGAAGCAAGGAGTAAACTCTGCGTCTTTTGGAACGAAGCTCTTTCTGCTTCTGTGTCACGCGGTAATGACTGTAATTCATGGAATGTGCTTCCTCAATTCTGCGCACAAAATAAGGGAACCGAACGGGGCGGTGCGCTGACCCGACCGGTACTGAAACACGGTAAAAGTTTACTCCGATTATATCATTCCGAAGGGAACTTGTAAATAACGGAGAATTCAGAAAAATATTAAGATTTTCGGACATTTTGTAACATATTGGTGAGGACTATAAAAATACAGGCTGCCCGTCTGCCAGGATATAGGTTACCGGAGCAGCCTCCTCAATAAGAACCTGCCCGCCCGTTGCCTCGTTGAGTTTTCTGACAAAACCGGCAAGTGCGTCGGGAGAAATCAGTAACCTGGTTACCACGTCGGCGCCGTATTCGGTGTCAAGTACGGGCAAATTCCCGCTGTCCGTCAAGTACTGCAGCTTCCCGATTCTGGTATAATCGGTTGTAATTGTAAGCGGTACGCCAACCAACCGTTCCGCAACCGTACAGTTGGCAAGACCTTCACGGACTGCCTCCTGGTAGGCACGAACCAGACCGCCGGTACCGAGCAGCGTGCCGCCGAAATAACGCGTGACGACAACGCAGACGTTAGTCAGATTCTCGCCGAGAAGGACGTCAAGCATGGGACGTCCCGCAGTGTGGGGCGGCTCGCCGTCGTCATTGCACCGGGTCANNACCCGGCGGTCGCCGATGACCATTGCGGAGCAGTTATGTCTGGCATCCCAGTATTGTTTTTTGATGCGGTCAATAAACGCCTGCGCCTCTTCTTCGGAATGCACCGGGCAGAAGCTGGCAATAAATCGGGATTTTTTTTCGATGATTTCTCCCTGTCCGCCGCGGTACAGGTAACGAGTTGCATCCGACATGGGGTGTTGTACTCCTTTTACTTGACATTTGAGGTGGTTATGATAAACTGAAATATAAGCGTTGCAGAAGTCAGTGGTTACACGAACTGATTGGCTTTTGCATCATAATAATAGTCGATTTTGGCTAAGGCTGCGCAGAGTGCCTCCGGTTCGGCGTCCATGGCGCGGCAGAATTCTTCCAGATTCGGATAGTTGTCCCGAAGCTGGGTATTCACATAACTGAGCAGGATAATCGGGTCGTTGGGAAGCATGGTAATTCTCCTTATTACAGACTTTCGGTTATCATATCATATTTCTATCAGAAAGGCAAATGCTGCATGGATTTGTTTGATTATATGCGGGAAACGGCAGGAGAAAAGGAATCTCCGCTTGCGTCCCGGATGCGTCCGACCCGTCTCGAAGAGGTTGCGGGGCAGGAGCATATCATCGGAAAGGACAAGTTACTGTACCGCGCCATTAAGGCAGACCAGCTGCGCTCCGTTATTTTTTACGGACCGCCCGGTACCGGAAAGACGACGCTTGCGAAGGTAATCGCGGCGACGACCAGCGCCGAATTTCGCCAGATCAATGCCACCAATGCCGGCAAGAAGGACATGCAGGAGGTGGTGGAAGAGGCGGAACGAACTCTTTCGGCGTACCAGAAAAAGACGATACTTTTCATCGACGAGATTCACCGCTTTAACAAAGGACAGCAGGATTATCTCCTGCCCTATGTGGAGAACGGAACCGTCATTTTAATCGGCGCGACCACGGAAAATCCGTATTTTGAGGTGAACGGGGCTTTGATTTCCCGTTCCATCATCTTTGAATTGAAGCCTCTGGAGAAAGAGGACATCAGGAGGCTGATGATGCGTGCCCTGTCCGATAAGGAAAAGGGACTCGGCATTTACCGTGCGGAGATTGCACCGGAGGCGCTGGAGTTTATTTCGGATGTGGCAAACGGCGATGCCCGCAAGGCGTTGAATGCTCTTGAGCTCGGAGTCCTTACGACCGAACCGGGCATGGACGGAGTGATCCGCATTACCTTGGAGGTTGCGTCCGAATGTATTCAGAAGCGTGCGATTGGGTACGATAAGACCGGAGATAACCATTACGATACAATTTCCGCATTTATCAAAAGTATGCGCGGTTCCGATCCGGATGCGGCGATTTATTACCTGGCGCGGATGCTGTATGCCGGCGAGCAGGTCACCTTCATTGCACGCCGTATTATGATTTGCGCGGCTGAGGATGTGGGAAATGCGGACCCGATGGCTCTGCAGGTTGCAGTTGCGGCTTCCCTTGCGGTGGAGCGTGTCGGTATGCCGGAGGCGCAGATATTCCTGTCGCAGGCGGCTGCCTATGTTGCCTGTGCGCCGAAGAGTAATGCGGCGGTCAATGCCATTTCCGACGCCATGGATACGGTAGCGAAGGAAAAGACGCCGCGTGTGCCGACGCATTTGATGGATGCGCACTATGGCGGAGCCTCGAAGCTCGGACGCGGTGCAGGCTACGAATATGCGCATGTATTTCCGAATCATTTTTCGTTCCAGAGTTACCTGCCCGAGGAGCTTACGGGACGCAGGTTCTATCAGATGGGCGATTTGGGCTATGAAAAGAAGATGAAGGACTGGATGGAATTCCTGCGAAAGGGCACGGAGGAGCAGCAGAGTCGAAGTGGAGGTGAAAACTCATGAAATCGAAATTTCAGCAGGCTGTGGCAATTATTACGCTTGTACTGATTTTCGCATCGGTTGTTGTTACGTTTATTGGTGCGTTTACCGACGGCGATACGGGAAGAGGACTGCTGTTCGGCGGGATTATCGGATTTGTTTTCTTTGCGATACTCGGCTGGGCGATGATTCGTGTTTACGAATGGGTGCATAAGGACGAGGAAGAAGTCAGGAAAATGACAAAGTAAAAGAGACCCTGCACCGCAAGGTCCCTTTACCGGAATGAAAAGCTTTACGATAGAGGGAAACGAGTTCCCGGTACCGTAAAATTAGGGGAGAGCATTCCCCGATTTGGGAGGATAAGTTTACTTATCATCAGAGAGCCGGATCATGAGCCATATCGGGCTTTGGTTATCCGGTACAGTAAGAGTATAACCTGCAAAAAGGTTATTATACCAAAAAAATAAAATTTTTAAGGAGAACACTATGAGCTTATTACAGGACTGGAGAGACGTCGCTTACACAAAGGACATGAATACGCAGGAAGGTCAGCTTTTCTGGGGTAATTATTTCGCGGTTGAGAAGGGGGTATACGAGCAGCTTCTGGCTGAGCCGGATACGGAAGTAAAAGGTACCGTAGCAGAGCTTGCCGCAAAATACGATATGAGCATTTCCCTTTTCACCGGCTTCCTTGACGGTATCAACGACAGCCTTGTAACTCCGAATCCGATTGAGGAAATGACCGAAGAGACTGAGGTTAGCCTGAAGTTCGACAGGGAAAAGCTTTACTACAATATGGTTGGTGCCCGCGCCGACTGGCTTTACGAGCTTCCTGCATGGAACGATATCCTGACGGAAGAAAAAAGAAAGGAATTGTTCCTTGCCCAGAGAAAGAGCAATACCATTGTAAAGGAGAAGAAGGTCGGCCGTAACGATCCCTGTCCCTGCGGANNGCGGAAGCGGCAAGAAGTATAAATTCTGCTGCGGGAAAGCAAACTAATAGAATGACGAATCCGGGATTTTCAGACCGGAGGGCAAATAGGACAGCGCGGATGCTGTCGGACATGAGGTAATTATGGCGAATAA
>DLOO01000024.1:0-3737 GCA_002479645.1 Lachnoclostridium sp. UBA7482
ATATAATTATGCGCCCCATAATCTCCAACTATCTCATCTCAATTAATTTTCAACAGATAACTATAGATTATCTATCAGAAAACGCATCCACATAAAAAACACCCCATATAAAACCCTCCTGTTTATATGGGGTGCCCTACCAATTATAAGTTAAAATTATTTCTTGGATGTTTTGTAGCAAGAATATCTCTCTGCTTTGAAATAGCCACATGGGTATATATTTCTGTAATATTAATCGAACTATGCCCAAGCATCTCCTGAATATATCGTATGTCAACATCCTGTTCCAGCAGACTTGTCGCAAAGGTATGCCGGAACATATGGGGGGTAATATGCAATTCAATACCTGCAAGACCAGAATATTTTTTTATCATTCTGCGGACAGCTTGATCTGTTAAAGCCTTTCCTGCCTGATTCACAAAAAAGTTGTTGCAGCTTTTCATCTCAGAGACAAACTGATTCTGGTATTCTTTCAATACCTGTATGACGTTCTCGTTACAAATCTGTATACGTCTTTCTTTATCCCCTTTACCATATATGAGAATCGTTCCGTCATATAAATTCATGTCCTTTTTATTAAGGAAACACAGCTCAGAGATTCTCATTCCGGTTGAAAATAGAACTTCTGCCACTGCTGCGTCCCGTAGGGCATTCCTTCTTTGATATTCTGTTTTAGCTGTATTGCGCTGGTTATAAATTGTACGCAGAAATAACTCGACAGTATGTAACGGTATTATTTTTGGCAAGATAGCTGGTTCCCGAAAATGTATCTTCAATTTATTAAACGGGTTTTGCTCCAGTATTTCCCTGTATTCAGAGTAATGAAATAGTGCTTTTAACGAAGCGATTTTTCTTTTTACGGTTTTGGGCTTATACTGCCTATGAAGTCCTGCAATATATGCTTCTAACATTTCAGAAGACACATCTGTTATTTTCATTTTGACAAAATGTTCCGAAAACTGTCTCAAATCTATCCGATATGCCTTTAATGTTTTCTCGTCAAGACGTTTCTGGATTTGACAGTATTCCAAATAGTTGGTGATAAATGTTTCCATGCTGTTCATAAGAATCTCCTTTATATTTTTTTTTCAAATATATATCACACATGTAATCAAAAAACAAAATAACATTTTCAGAGCGATTTTGTATTAAAAGAAAAATTGACTTTCAAGCCTCAAAAAAGTATAATGTGTAGTATGAAAGTAAATAAAAAAGAAATTATTGAAACCAAAACTTTACAAAATCAAGGAATTATCCAGCTTTCCGACATCATTGCAGAAGGTATTTCAAAACAGTACGCAATCAAATATTTGCAGGGCAGGAATTATGAAAGGGTTGCAAAAGGCGTATATCTGTCACCAGATGCATGGCAGGACGAGCTGTATCTTATTTCCCTGCAATATAAGAGAGTTGTTTATTCCCATGATACAGCTTTGTACTTGCTTGGATTATCAGAACGGGAGCCAATTTATTTTACTGTTACCGTACCAAGAGGATATAAGGTGAACTATAACAGGGAAACTCCACTAAAAAAGGTAACAGTGGTTGAGGAGCGCTATGCTTTGGGAATAGATATTGCTACTACTCCATTTGGTCACACTGTTCCCTGTTATAATGCAGAAAGGACTTTGTGCGACATTTTCAAAGCAAATACAGAGATACAGGAAAAACAGTTTGCAGTGAAAGAATACCTTAAAGGTAGGAAAAACCTGCCAAGACTTATGGAATATGCCAAGATACTTCGTGTAGAAAAAAAGATGAAGCAATATATGGAGGTACTGCTGTGATTCATACATCAAGACAATTGAAAGCACTGGTAAGGAATAAATCAAACGGAGATAACGCAAAGGCGGCTACTCTGATTAGAAATTTTGTAATGGAAAGATTTTTGGAAAGGATGTCACTTTCAAAGTATAATGACAAACTTATACTAAAAGGCGGACTGCTGGTTGCTTCTATGGTAGGACTTGATAATCGGGCGACGATGGATGTGGATGCCACCATACGGAATTATAATCTTTCACTGGAAGATGCAGGGAAAATGATTGAGGATATTATTGCCATTTCCCTTGATGATGAAATTCGGTTTGTGATTAAGGGTGTTGAAAGTATTATGGATGAGGCAGAATATCCCGGAATACGCTTCAAACTGGAAGCAACGCTGGATACGATGAAAGCGCCTTTGAAAATTGATATTTCTACAGATGATGTAATTACGCCCAAAGAAGTCAACTATGAGTATAGACTGATGTTTGAGGAACGCAGCATATTTGTGTTAGCTTATAATCTTGAAACTGTGCTGGCAGAAAAGATAGAAACTATAATATCAAGGGGAATTCTGAACACAAGGATGCGTGATTATTATGATTTGATGATTTTGAATGTCGTTAAATCAGAAGCAATAGATTATTTGGATTTGAAGAAAGCACTTGAAGCAACAAGCAGGAAAAGAAAGTCGTATGAGCTTTTAGCTGCTTCTCGGCATATTCTAAAACAGATTAAATCTGATGGCAGTCTGATGGAACAATGGAGATTATATCAGCGAAAATATGATTATGCCGCGGATTATAACTGGGAAGATATAGTCAAGAATGTTGAGCAATTATTTGAAAAGTTGATGTAGATTACAGAAATCGGTATGAGTGTTTCAAGCGTATTGTTGCAAACCGCAGGAAACCGAAGATTGAGCCGATGATAGACGGGGACAGTGGTTTCTTGATCTTGGATAAGAAAGATATGCCGGAAGTGGCACTGCATTGGGAAAAGCATTTTGCGTGGGCATTGGCAAAGCACAATCGCATCTATAAAGAGCAGTTGCCTAAAATCACTTCCCATGTATGCCGACATACCTATTGCAGCAACATGGCAAAATCAGGCATGAATCCGAAAACACTTCAATACCTGATGGGGCATTCGGATATAGGTGTTACGCTGAATACATACACTCATTTAGGCTTGGACGATGCAAAAGAAGAAATTGAACGCATCAGCAGACTTGCGTAACGCTATTAAAAAGAAATAACAGGAATAATAACCAAAAGTAAGGTCTTTAGTAAAATAGAAAAACAAGGTCATTTTACTAAGATTTTTACTAAGAATGGATGAAAAAATATACCAATTTATGCCACGATATGCTATGATAGAGCAGAAATCTATCTGCCGCAAAAATGCATGAAAGCGGCATAAATACAGCGTTTCAAGGAGTTTACAAGCAATGATAAAAATACTATTCATCTGCCACGGCAACATCTGCCGTTCCCCGATGGCCGAATTTGTTTTTAAGGACATGCTGCAGAAGCGTGGTCTGTCGGAGATGTTCTATGTGGCTTCTGCGGCGACCAGTACGGAGGAGATTTGGAACGGTGTGGGTAATCCGGGGTATCCGCCGGCGAGGCGGAGGCTTGCGNNCCGCTGTGAGGGGAAGCGGGCGGTGCAGATGACGCGCGGGGATTATGCGCGATATGATTATTTGATTGGTATGGACAGTCGCAATATGAGCGCCATGCGGCGCATTGCGGGCGGGGATACGGATGGTAAGATGCTGAGGCTTCTGGATCTGACGGAACGGCCGGGCGATGTGGCGGACCCGTGGTACACAGGAGATTTTGAGACGACATTTCGCGACGTGAGCGAGGGCTGTGAGCAGCTGCTGGAGCTGTGCCTGGCGCGGCTGAAGTCCTGTGAATAATTGGCAGAGGTATCCTCGGAAACATCGCTTGACAACAGAACAAATGTTC
>DLOO01000024.1:3805-4015 GCA_002479645.1 Lachnoclostridium sp. UBA7482
GATTGTAATTCGGCGTTGGATTAAGCGATTGACACTCCATGTGCGTTGGATGATACAGATGCCTATGTGTTGTATTAAGAATACTATTTTGGGGCTAATCATGATGAGTTGCTGACTGATAGCGGCGGGATAAAAGTCTATTCAAACAAATATGCATATGTGTGGTTTTATGCTAATCGGGTAAAGAGAAAATCGAAATATATACCGGGT
>DLOO01000024.1:4056-16009 GCA_002479645.1 Lachnoclostridium sp. UBA7482
GGGGAAAATAAGATAATTAAGCTATAGATATAGATGGAAAAACTCAGTGACTCTTCAAATTTGAATGTTAAGATTTGCTGCAGAAATGCTTATATTATATGGGCTTGCTATAGTAGAAAGGAGGATGGCCGACGATGGATATGAACACACCCGACACTCCTTGTCCTCCCTCCCCCTACTCCGATACCGGCTCGAACCGCCGCACTTACATTGCTATCGATCTGAAGTCTTACTATGCTTCGGTGGAGTGTGTGGCGCGTGGGCTTAACCCGCTCAAGACGAATCTTGTGGTAGCAGACCCATCGCGTACGGAGAAGACGATTTGCCTTGCGGTGACGCCTTCGCTGAAGGCATTTGGGATTCCGGGGCGTGCCCGATTGTTTGAGGTCGTGCAAAAATTGAAGGAGGTCAATGCCCTGAGGCGCATTCACGCCCCGGGTGGCGAATTTACAGGCGAGTCCTGTGATGCGACGGAGCTTGCTGTGTCGCCGCATTTAGCGGTCTCATATATTGTGGCACCGCCCCGGATGGCTTATTATATGCAGTGCAGCACGCAAGTTTACCGGATTTATCTCAAATATGTGTCGCATGAGGATATTCTTGTGTACTCTATCGATGAGGTTTTCATCGATGTGACGCATTATTTGCAGACCTACGGTCTGACTCCGCGTGAGCTGGCTGCGAAGATGATAAAAGATGTCTACGACACTTGCGGCATCACGGCGACGGCGGGCATAGGTACCAACATGTTCCTCTGTAAAGTCGCGATGGATGTGATGGCGAAGCGTGTGCAGGCGGACGAAAATGGTGTGCGCATTGCGGAACTTGATGAGCGCAGGTTTCGAGAGGAGATTTGGAATCACCGACCGATTACCGACATTTGGCGGGTGGGGCGCGGTTATGCCAAGTGTCTGGCTGAGTACGGCATGTTCACCATGGGGGATATTGCGCGCTGTTCGGCAGGCGGGGAAAATGATTTCTATAACGAGGAGCTTCTTTACCGCATCTTCGGGGTAAATGCGGAGCTGCTGATTGACCATGCCTGGGGGTACGAGCCCTGTACGATTGCGGAGGCGAAGACCTACAAGCCGAAGAATTCGAGTATCAGTTCCGGGCAGGTTCTGCAGCATCCGTATGACTGCGAGAAGACGCGTCTTGTGGTGCGGGAGATGACCGATCTGCTTGTTCTGGATCTTGTGGAGCAGGGGCTTGCGACGAGTCAGATTGTACTCACCATCGGGTACGATATTGATAATCTGACGAATCCGGAGATTAAGAGCAAATACAGGGGCGAGGTCACCATCGACGGTTACGGGCGGCGGGTGCCGAAGCATGCGCACGGCACGGAGAATTTGCCCGGGCCGACTTCTTCGACGAAGGAGATTATGGCGGCGGTCGAACGACTGTATGATCGCATCATCAATCCGGATTTGCTCACGCGAAGAATCACCGTAGTGGCAGCTAAGATTGAACAGGAGACAGAAGTAGAATGCGATGAATCCTGGGGACAGCTTGATTTGTTCACGGATTACGGCGCATTGGAACGCGAGAAGGAGGCAGCGAAGGAAGAGCGTGCGAAGGAGAAGAAGGTGCAGCAGGCGCTGCTGGATATCAAGAAGAAATTCGGCAAAAATGCGGTTCTTCGCGGGATGAATTTGAAAGAGGGAGCTACTGCCAAGGAGCGTAATTCGCAGGTTGGCGGGCATAAGGCTTAGAAAGGGGACGAGATGCAGCAGGACAAGGGAACATGCAAAGCCGCTAACCATCCTTATGCGGACATTCTTGATATGCCGCGTCCGGTTTCAAAGAAGCATACGCCGATGGATCGGCTGACGCGGGCGGCTCAGTTCGCACCTTTCGCGGCGCTCACGGGTTACGACGGCGAGGTGGAAGAGGCGGCTCGTCTGACCGATGCGAAACCGGAGCTTGAGGAGAATGAGAAGCAGCTTCTGGATCAGACGATGCAGCAGCTTTTGCAGAAGGAAGCGGAGCATACAAAGCTTCGGGTGACGTATTTTGTTCCTGACGAAAAGAAGGCGGGCGGCGTATACCGAACGGTTGAGGGCGAGTGGAAGAAACTTGATTCCAGCGGTAGGGCGCTTGTTCTGATGGATGGACTGCGGATTCCGCTGGATGATATTCTCTCTATCAGCGAAATCTGACGCTTACAGCAAAGAACAAAAAAGCCGGAAGCAATAGTGGTAGGCATTCCTTCACCAAATTGTTCGGTAATGAGGATACCTGTCACAGCCTCCGGCTCACAGTTACTAATGATTATTTTAAGGGCAGGAACGATAACAGAACCTTGCCCCAGATAAATAAGGCGAACAGAATCAGGATGATACCGAAGATGCGGTTTACCTTATTGCGGTGCTTCGTCGCTGCATCGCGGAAACGATTTGCTCCGATGGAGAGAATCAGCCACCAGATGTAAGTTCCCGCCATGACGCCCGCAACCAAAATGGCGCCGTGATAAATCTCCATTTCCGCAGGTACACGGAACAGGGAAAATGCCGACATAAAAAGCAGAATTACAACAGGATTGGTAAGTCCGATAAAAAACGAGGACAGGAAGGTTTTCCAAAGCGTCAGCTTGACGGCGGATGTATCCTCAGCCGAATGCTTTTGCAATATCGTTCGTATACCCATGCCAAAGACCAGAACACCGCCGATGATACATATGTAAAAGTTATAATGAGAAAGGAAGTCGGCGATCAGAGACAGACCGAACACGCTGACCGATGCGTACAGGCAATCGGCTACCGATGAACCCAGACCGGTCAGAAGTCCCGCGCGGACGCCGTGGTTTAAGGTGCGTTGAATCGTCAGTGCACCGATGGCGCCAACCGGTATTCCAAAGAAGAATCCAATCAGGATTCCCTTGACAATCAGTGTTGCGATAAATGTCACTCGAGGCTCCTCCTTTCCTTATAGCTCTTGAATCCAATCATCATATTTCATAAAATCATATACATTCAATTTTAAGCATAATTACGCAAATGTCAATGTTAAATGCCGAAAAGCCTGAGATGCTGCGGTTATGAAATATTAAGCAGTTCCTTTTCCATGACAACAAATCCCTCTTCCTCCGGGCGCAGGTAGGATGCATAGTCTGCAAAATCGGCAAATTCCCGGGCGAGGCAGATTTTTCCATCCCGATAAACCTTATGACAGATGGGACGGTACCCGTTATGAATGTAGAATTTTTCGACAAATCCGCCGGCCGAGCCAAGGGAAACCTTATGGAAGCCATAGGCATTGGCAGCTTTTTCAAATTGTGCAAGTAGCTTGGAACCGTATCCGTTTCGCCACAGCTGCGATTCCACGGCAATGCCGTCGAGGACAAATTCACCCGGACGTTTTGATGCCCTTCCAAATGCGCAGCCGCGCAGCACGCCGTCCCTTAGCAGCATGAGAGTCGCATTAGGGAAATACTTTCGATTCGTAAGTACTTCTTCCCATGCATTGCCGGGAAGGTACTCCCTTACCATGCGGCAAAAATCGTCTGCGTAAGCTTCGGACAACGGCATTATAAGAAACGAAGTCGATGTACTTTTGCGCATATCCATCATATCAATCCTTTCGGCAGAATATTCTTCGGAAAACGGAATTTCGTATACAGTATAGCACGACTCCCCGGCAGAGTAAAGTTTTTTGCCTGAAATTGGAGGATGGGATTGAGATACCGAAACAGGGTACTCCCCGAGCGCTGAAAAAGGGAACATATCGGATGTCATGCCTGCATACACTGTACAAAGCTTATTCTTTGGTGGAGCATGGGGAATTTCAGTGTTTACAAAAACAGGCAGATAGAGGAACGCGTGGTGGAGATTGCGCATTATATTATCAACAACAAAGCCACGGTGCGAAGCGCCGCAAAGCAGTTCGGACTTAGCAAATCGACGATTCATAAGGATGTTTCGGAGCGAATCCTGCATATCAATCCAAGCCTTGCGGAGCAGGTACGAAAGGTACTGGATGTGAACAAATCCGAGCGTCACATTCGCGGCGGCATGGCGACGCGGGAGAAGTACCTGCACCAGTAATTTCGGCAGAGGAATGTGTTTTTCTCGTGAAAAATGAAATCACAGGTTGCATAAACGATACGGGACGGGTATAATTTCAATTAGTCGGAACGCTTTTTGGCGCGTTTTGTGATTGATACTATGTGAAATGAGGAATACCATGGATACCTGTAAGATATGTGGAAGAAAAAATCCCCTGGAGGATGCGAATTTCTGTTATTACTGCGGCGCTTCCTTTCGGGAAGGAGACGTCGGGGATGCGATCAATTATCATATGCCGAGGCAACTGAACACGGCGCCGATTTTGCACGGTTCGGCTGCGGTCGATCCGGAGGATGTGACGGAATGGAACAGGGGCAGCGTTACGCGTGCAGCCACCGATGAGGAGCAGGAGCTTCTGCATGGCAGAGCCTTTGGCAAATGGAAATGGTTTGGGACATTTTTGCTTCTTCTGTTCCCGGTTGGATGGATTGCCTTTTTTGTGATTATGTGCATCAGTGCATTCGGAAGCTCGGCGACGGCAGAGCGCAAGGAGATGGCAAGAGGTTTTCTGATGTTTGCGGTTGTCATGGGGATTATCCTTGTCATCGGCATGATTGAGCTGGCGAACAATCCCGAATTTATGGATCAGTACATGCAGCAGCTGCAGTCCATGACAGGCGGTCAGTAAAAATTCTCCCGGAGAGCTTTGGGGAGTTTCTCGGGGAGCGAATAAAGCAGGCGGTTAGTGCATACACATAATCAGCCTGTTTTTTCTTTGGAGATGACCGGGATTGGGAAAAGGTGGATGGATTCGACGGAGCCGGGAAAATCTTTTTCTGGCTTTCTTTTGTGTAATTGTACTGGTAAGCGTGTGGCGCGTGGAGAATTTTGTATGGACAAGAGCGGGACTCCGCTCGCCTGCCGCACAACATGAGGCAACCGGAGAAACGGTGCACATAGGAGTGGATTCCGATAAGGAAACCGTGTCGGGTTCGGCAGATGACAGCGAGAAAAAGAAATTTATTACGTATGTTGATTTTACCGTGCCGCTGTGGGCGCTCGAGCTTGCTTACCAATATGACATTTCTTCTTATGGGGAAAATACTCATTTTTCATGGGTGGAAATCCTTGCCTACGTATCGGCAAACACGGGCGGCAGCTACAAAAATGGAACGAAAGTTCGCAACCTGATGAAGGAAGCCTGTACAAGGATGCAGGAGCCTGAGGGAAAGTATCGGGAAAAGTGGATTGCCGATTTCAAGTATTATTCCTATTATGAGCAGGTGTATGACAGCATTCTGGGGGACTGGCTCGGAGAGTATGAGTATGAGGAGGTTGTCGAAGGGAACCCGGTGTGGAAGCAGAAATACGGTCTGATTGCCTACTCGCCGATTGCACGGTATTTTCCTTACAACGGGTATGACGATTTCGGTGCGTCGCGTTCGTATGGGTTTCGCAGAAGGCATCTGGGGCACGACATGATGGGGCAGACCGGCACGCCGATTACAGCTGTAGAATCAGGGACTGTCGAGGCTTTGGGTTGGAATCAGTATGGCGGCTGGCGAATCGGAATCCGCACCTTTGACAAGCAGCGGTATTATTACTATGCGCACCTGCGGCAGAACTGGCCTTATGTGAAATCGCTTAAGGTCGGCGATACGGTGACCGCCGGAGACGTCATCGGGTACATGGGGCGAACCGGTTACAGTACGAAGGAAAATACAAACAACATCGAAGTGACGCATCTGCATTTTGGATTGCAGCTGATCTACGACGAATCCCAGAAGGAAAGCGACAACGAAATCTGGATTGACTGCTATGCGCTGACGGAATTTCTGGCAAAACATCGTCAGGAGGTAGGGAAGGACCCGGAGACGAAAGAATGGAAGCGTACAACGCAGATTCGGCTGCCCGGGCATGGAGACCGGACGGCGGAGGTTCCCCCGGAGGGAAATCAGTAAGGACGCTCGGATATAAAAGGGAGATTCGTACAATTTCTCAACGGTTTATATCCTTGACTTACCTACGGTACTATTGTAAAATCTGCAAAGGACAGAGAAAGGACGGAAGAGAGTATGCCAAAGACTTTTTTTACTGCGGATTGGCATTTGGGGGATGCGCGTGCAATGGAGTTAGATAAGCGGCCCTTTGCAAGTCTGGAGGAACAGGATCGTGAATTCATCCGCCGATGGAATGCAAAGGTGAATGAAAATGACCGGGTATATATCCTGGGGGATTTCTCCATGTACAGCGACCGCAAAACGACGGAGCTGGTTGCACAGCTGAAAGGCCATAAGCATTTTATCCGAGGCAATCATGACCGTCTTTCCGAAAAGACACTGGCAGCCCTGTTTAAGACTGCGGAATCCTACGAGGAAATTAACCTGGATGGACAGCACGTGGTGCTTTGCCACTATCCGATCGCACACTGGCGCGGACAGCGGTACGGGTACGTGCATTTGTACGGGCACACCCACTGCGGAGAGGATGCTGCGTTTTTTGAGCAGTACCGCAAATGGTGCCGGGAGCAGGGCATTCGATTTTATGCTTATAACGTCGGCTGCATGTTCCATAACTATGAACCGGTAACCCTGAAAGAAATGATGGAGCAGCAGGCCGTCAGGGAGGCTGCGGAAGATATTACAGAGGAAATCGTAGAAGGAGAATATACCGATGAATCAGGTAAAGATGAATGACAACTGGCAGTTTCGACTGCTGAATCATGCAGATACGGGCAACACGGTGACGGCGGACTGGCTGGACACGCAGATCCCCGGCTCGATGGTCGGTACGCTTTTGGCTCACGGGGAAATTGAGGACCCTTTTGTAAGAGATAATGAATTAAAGGTTCTACCCCTGTCGAATAATGACTGTGAATTTCGTCGGAGCTTTGAGATAACCGAAGAAATGCTGGCGGAGGATTTCCTGGCAATTCATTTTGAGGGGATTGATACGCTGGCGGAGGTTTATGTCAACGGTGAGCTGGTGTTAGTGACGGAAAATATGTTCCGCGCCTATGAATGTGAAATTCATGGGGTTGCGAAGGTTGGAGAAAATGAATTGCTGGTTCGTATCTTTTCTCCGGTTCGTTACATCAAGGAGAAGAATGCACAGGTGTTCTGCGGTGGTTCATGGGATTCGATGCTTGGTTTTCCGCATATCCGCAAGGCAGCCTGTATGTTTGGCTGGGACTGGGGGCCTCGTATCCCTGACATGGGAATCTACCGTGCGGTAAGTATTGTCAGTGGTTCCGTAGCGAGATTTGACGGTGTGTATGCGACACAGCTTCATGAGGACGGCAAGGTAGTCCTGGACTTTGACATTACGCTCGATGTATTTGCCAACAACTGCGACTGTGAAGGAAGCTGTGACTGTGGTGCGGAGGAGCCGGAACTGAATATTGATATTACACTGACTGCACCGGACGGAACCGTTTATCTGCAGGATGAGGAGACCGGTGTGATTGTGGTGGACGATCCCGAGCTCTGGTGGCCGAACGGTTACGGTGAGCAGCCGCTTTACACAGCATGTGTGGAACTGACCGACGGAGAAGGCAATCTTCTTGATGTATGGGAGAAGAGAATCGGACTTCGTACCGTTTCCGTGAATCAGGATGCAAAGCCGTGGGGGAAGAATTTTGCTCATGAGGTAAACGGTCAGCTGATTTTTGCTATGGGTGCGGATTACATTCCCGAGGACAATCTGCTTGGACGTGTCAGCGAGGAACGTACGAGACAGCTGCTTACCGATGCGAAGGCGGCAAATCATAACAGCATCCGTGTATGGGGCGGCGGTTATTATCCGGACGATTACTTCTTTGACATCTGCGATGAGCTTGGTCTTATGGTATGGCAGGATTTTATGTTCGCATGTGCCAATTACGAGCTGACGGATGATTTTGAGGCAAACATCTCCGAGGAGATTGCTTACAATATCAAGCGTCTGCGTCACCATGCAAGTCTGGCGCTGTGGTGCGGCAACAATGAGATGGAGACACAGACACTGGACGGTGCTTGGAAGCCTTCAAAGAAGCAGTATTGTGACTATCTGAAAATATTTGAATACATCATTCCCCGTCTGGTAAAGGAACACGATCCGGAGCGTTTCTACTGGCCGTCCTCACCTTCGGCAGGCGGCAATTACGACAATCCGTGGGCGGAAAATGTGGGCGATACCCACTGCTGGGCAGTATGGCACGGCAACAAGCCGTTTACCGAGTACCGCAAATTCCGTTTCAGCTATTTGTCCGAATTTGGCTTCCAGTCTTTCCCTTGCTTAAAGACGGTGGAGAGCTTTACCGAACCGAGAGACCGCAATATCTTTTCGCGTGTTATGGAGATGCACCAAAGAAATGCATCGGCAAATGGTAAGATTATGCAGTATTTGGCGGACACCTTCCGCTATCCGAAGGATTTTGACCACATGCTTTATGCATCGCAGTTACTGCAGCTTGAGGCTATCCGCTACGGTGTGGAACATTTCCGCAGACATCGCGGACAGTGCATGGGCACGGTAGTATGGCAGTTAAATGATATTTGGCCGGTAGCATCCTGGGCAAGTATCGATTACTATGGTCGTTGGAAGGCATTGCACTATGGCGAGAAGCGAATGTTCGAGCCGATACATATCAGCTGTGAGGAGACCGGAGAATTGACGGAACGACCTTCCTGCGTCAGCGAGCCGAAGCCGATTAAGCTTGCGGCAAAAATGCAGGTGACCAACGAGACATGGGAACCGGTAGAAGGTATGGTACAGTGGGAGCTTCGTAAGCCGGATGGAACGGTGATTAAGAGCGGAGAGCAGGCAGTCACGGTGCCGGCATTTGACGGTGTATGGCTTGATGAGGAGGACTTTTCGGAATATTCGCCGCTGGATGTTTATTTGAGTTTTCGCTTTGCAGTGGATGGACAAGGTGTGTCTGAGGGCAGCGTATTGTTCACGGCGCCGAAGCATTTTAATTTTGAAAATCCGAACCTTACGGTTACGGCGGACGGCGAGGAACTTGTAGTTCGTGCAGATGCGTACGCGCGCTCGGTGGAAATTCTGCCGGTAGACGGCGACTGCATACTTGAGGATAACTACTTTGATATGAATCCGGGCGAAAAGAGGGTAAAGATTGTCAGAGGTCAGGCGGACGCCTTCCGTGTTCGTTCGGTCTATGAAATCGGATAAGGAGAAAATGATGCGGTACGGAGCATTGGAGGCGGGCGGAACCAAGATGGTTTGCGCCGTGATAGAAGAAAACGGTACGGTGCTTGAAAAGGTAAGTATCCCGACGGAGGCGCCGGAGAAGACGATGAAGGCAGTTGCCGGATGGTTTGCGGATAAGGAGATTGCCGGATTTGGCGTGGCTGCATTTGGCCCGATTTGTCTCGATGAGAAGTCTCCGCGTTACGGATATATTCTTGAGACAACCAAGAGCGAATGGAAATATTATGACCTTCTTCAAGAGCTGCGCCCGTTAGGCGTACCCATTGCGGTGGATACGGATGTGAACGGTGCATGTCTGGGTGAAGCAGTTTATGGTTGCGCAAAGGGACTTTCTGATGTATTATATCTGACGGTGGGTACAGGAATCGGCGCGGGAATTGTCATTGGCGGCAGGACGGTTCGCGGAATGCTTCATCCCGAGGCCGGACATGTTCGCGTGATGAAACGCGCAAATGACCCGTTAAAAAGTGTCTGTGCATATCACGAAAACTGCGTGGAAGGTCTTGCCAGCGGCAGCGCTATCCGCGCGCGTTACGGCGTGCCGGCAGCAGAACTGACGGAACGCGGGGACGTCTGGGAGCTTGAGGCCGATTATCTGGCACAGGCGATTGCCGGGTATATCTGCACGGTGTCTCCGAAGAAAATCATCCTCGGCGGCGGCGTCATGCACCAGGAAAAATTGTTCCCGCTGATTCGCACGAAGGTTGCGGAATATCTGAACGGTTATCTCGTAACCGGGGAACTGCAGGATATGGAACATTATATCTGCCCGTCGGCGCTGAAGGACAATCAGGGAATCCTTGGCTGTCTGGCGCTGATTTTGCAGAAAATAAAATAGAAAAGGTGAAACACAAATGATTTACGATTTTCATGCACACATTTATCCGGAAAGAATTGCTGCAAGAGCAGTAGAGGGGGTCGGTAATTTCTACGGGATTCCGATGGATTGCAAGGAAGGCACGGTAGACGCCCTTCTGGAAATCGGCAGACCTGCCGGAATCACCAACTACGTCGTACATTCGGTGGCAACCGGTGCGAAGCAGGTACAGAGCATCAATGACTTTATTGCCGGAGCGCAGGCAGCACATCCCGGAGAAGTTATCGGTTTCGGTACAATTCATGCGGATTTTGAAAATAAGCTTGCGGAGCTCGAGCGTATGGAGTCCATAGGACTTCAGGGCTTGAAGATTCATCCGGATTCCCAGCAGTTCTTTGTTGACGACGAGCGCATGGATGAGGTGTATGATTATTTGCAGGGACGTATGCCGGTACTCATTCACTGCGGGGATTACCGTTTTGATTATGACCACCCGAGACGTATTCGTGCCATTTTGGAGAAATTCCCGAATCTGACCGTGATTGCGGCTCATTTCGGCGGCTGGTCGATTTTTGACCTTGCGGTAGAATATCTCGAGGACATGAACTGTTACCTCGACTGCAGCAGCTCGATGGCGTTTCTCGGAAAACGCCGTACAAAGGAACTGATTCGTCTGTACGGAGCAGAACGCATGCTTTTCGGTTCGGACTACCCGATGTGGAGCCCTGCGGCAGAGCTTGAGGAGCTTCGTTCCCTTGGACTTACTGCGGAGGAAATGGATTTGATGCTTTACAAAAATGCAGAGAGTATTTTGAAAAGATAAAAGACATATGATAGAGGGAAGAGGGTATGCCTAAGACGGATTATCCGGCGGGAAGGCCGGAGCCGCAAAGCGGGAATTGTATGAGGAGACAGGAATCACGGATGCCAGGCTGCTGCCGCTTTGGGATTACGATGGTCTCCTGTAGTGTTTGTGAATACAGAAAGAGGTGCGGAATGACAGCATATCCGCACCTCTTTCTCTACGGGTTCAGAAACAGGAAGTCGCAGATTCCGAATGGTTAAAGAATATACCCTTGTCTGATGTTATGCTTTGTCCGAAACCTACAGTGCTGCGTTCTGCCCCTTGGCGCCGCGCTTACGGTTGCGAACCTTTTTTGCATTATATTCCTTGCCGTCGAAGGAGAAGGTTTCAACTTTGTCGTTCAGGACGGTACCGTAGAGAACCTGATCCTTCTTCTCGAGAGTAATGGATTTTACACCCTTACCGGTCTTCTTAAGCTCGGGTACCTCCTCGAGCGGGAAGCCGAGAGAAAGCTTCTTCTCGGTCAGAATGATAACCTTCATGTGACCGGAGAGCACCTCCTTCGCACTCATGGCGGTGATGCCGACAACAATGTCGCCGTCATCCAACTTGGTAGCAGCTACCATGGTTCTGCTGGTGTCGAATTCGACGCCGGATACCTGCTTAATCAGACCGCTCCTGGTAACAAACAACAGCTGGGAATCGAACATAATATCGTAGGGAATGTAAAGCAGTATATTTTCCGAACCAATCTTTGTCATTGTCTGAATCAGCGTACCCTTGTCCTTTACGCGGGTTCTCGGAATTGCAGAAACCTTCAGCTGGTACATGTTGCCTTCGGCAGTAAACAGGCACAGCTTGTCGTTGGATTTGATACGGACAATGTGCGGGAATTCTTTCAGGGTTTCTTCCTGAATCTTCGAGTAACTGGTGGAATCCACCGCCTTCGTATAACCGAAACGGTCAATCAAAAGGTACAGGTCTTCAATCTTTTCCTCAACCACGTAATTCTGCGCATCCTGGTGTGTGATGACCGTCTTACGGGGCATGGCGAAGCGTTCACGGAAGACGAGCAGCTGCTCCTCAATCACCTTGTAGAGCTCGCTTTTCCTG
>DLOO01000024.1:16045-17344 GCA_002479645.1 Lachnoclostridium sp. UBA7482
CTCGTGAAGCTTGAGAATCTCAAGACCGATTAACTTGCTTAACTGCATTGCAAGGATGGCGTCCGCCTGACGCTCGGTGAAGTCAAAGGCTGCGGCAACGCGCGGGGCTTCGTCTGTCTTAAACTTAATGTCGGTGATGTCGCCGGTCATAAGACAGGTTCTTGCCTGCTTTACGGAGGAGGAGCCGCGGAGCACCTCAATAATGATGTCGATGACGTCGACGGCACGAATCAAANNAGCGATATCCGCGACGAATCCTAAACCGCCGACGATTTCGAGACGTTTTTCCGCCTTGTCGAGCAAATGCTGATATTCTTTGGTGTACAGTTCTTCCTGAAACTCGATGAATTCCTGCAGCATGGTCTTCAGATTGAAGAGAACCGGCTGGTTGCCCTTTACGGCAAGAAAGTTGGCGCCGTAGGTGTCCTCGAGAGGGGTTTTCTTGTAGAGACCGTTTAGCAGGTTTGCCGGGTCGCGATCCTTCTTAACTTCGATTACAATGCGAATCCCTTCTTTCGAGGATTCGTCGCGGATATCGCTGATTTCCTCGAATACCTTATCGCGGTAGACATTGACTAAAGCCTCCATCAGACGGGATTTGCTTCCGGCTACGGTGTAGGGAATCTCGGTTATGACAATGTTTTTGCGGCCGTTGTCGCCGTTTTCGATTTCGGCCTTGGCACGGATACGAATCTTGCCTTCGCCGGTGTCGTACAGGGCACGCAGGTCATTGGCATTGACGATAGAGCCGCCGGTCGGAAAATCCGGACCGGGAATTAACTGCATCAAGTCGTCGGTACCGATGAACGGGTCGTGCATTACGGCAATCGCGCCGTCGATGACCTCTACCGGATTGTGGGGCGGAATGTTGGTTGCCATACCGACCGCAATACCTGTGGTACCGTTAATCAAAAGGTTCGGGAGCATCGCCGGAAGTACGGCGGGCTCCTTTTCGCTGTCGTCAAAGTTCGGGATGAATTCAACCAGACCGTCATCGAGATGATTAAGAAGCGTCATGGCGCCTTCGGAAAGACGCGCCTCGGTGTATCGCATGGCAGCAGCGCCGTCGCCGTCGATGGAACCGAAATTTCCGTGGCCGTCAACTAACGGAATGGCAAGAGAGTAATCCTCGGTCATGTGTACGAGAGCTTCGTAAATGGAGGAATCTCCGTGCGGATGGTATTTGCCCATCGTGTCGCCGACAATACGCGCACTCTTACGGTGCGGCTTCTTCGGGTCGAGATTCAATTCATTCATTGCGTAGAGAATACGACGCTGAACCGGTTTCAGACCGTCACG
>DLOO01000024.1:17511-19936 GCA_002479645.1 Lachnoclostridium sp. UBA7482
GGCGGCACGTTGGCGCCCATCAGAAGCGAAGTGGTTTCGTCGGCCTCTACGGTATCGGAAATCTGAACCTGCGCGAGCATGCGCTGTTCCGGATCAAGAGTGGTTTCCCAAAGCTGGTTGGCGTCCATCTCGCCGAGACCTTTGTAACGCTGGAGGCTGACAATCTTGTCCTTCTCGTGTTCCTTGCGGAATTTCTCCAGCTCGTAATCGTTCATCAGATAAGCGCTTTCCTTTTTCTTTCCCTTTTTGCCGCCGGCGGTTTCATACTCTACCTTGTAAAGCGGCGGAAGTCCCCGGTAAACCTTGCCTTCCATAATCAGCTCCGGCATGAACCGGTAGAAGAACGTCAGAAGCAGCGTACTGATATGCGCGCCGTCTACGTCCGCATCGGTCAGGATAATAATCTTGTCGTAGCGGAGCTTTTTGATGTCGAATTCGTCGCCGATGCCGCAGCCGAATGCAGCAATCATGGATTTGATTTCGTTATTCTGCAAAATCTTTTCAAGCGTTGCTTTCTCGACATTGAGAATCTTACCGCGGAGGGGAAGAACCGCCTGCGTCTTACGGTTACGAGCCGTCTTTACGGTACCGCCCGCGGAATCCCCCTCGACCAGATAAACCTCGCATTCGGAAGGCTTCTTCGAGGAGCAGGCAGCAAGCTTACTCTTGGTATCGACGTCGTTTAACTGCTTCAGAACCGCGGTGCGTGCTTTGTCGCTTGCCTTGCGGGCATGGTAGGATTTGAGTGAGTTTTCGAGAATCTTCTTGAGAATCTCGACATTTTTATCAAAATATCGGGTGACCTCGGCAGCGAAAATCTCGTCAACGGCAACCTTTGCATCGGTATTGCCGAGCTTGGTCTTAGTCTGGCCTTCAAACTGCGGGTCCGGGTGCTTGATGGAGATAATTGCCATCAGGCCGTTACGGATGTCCTTACCGTCAAAATTCTCGTCCTTGTCCTTCAGGATGCCGAGCTCTCTTGCATAGGAATTCATAACGCGGGTAAGCGCGGTCTTGAAACCGGTGACAAGCGTACCGCCGTCTACGACGTTAATGCGGTTACAGTAGGAGTTAATCTGCTCGGAGAAGGAGCCGGTGTACTGAAATGCGACCTCCACTTCGATGTCGCCCTTGGTACCCTCAATGTAAATCGGTTCGGGATGAAGCGGAACCTCTTCGCGGCAAAGGTATGAGACAAAGCTCTTGATACCATTTTCCTCGAAATAGGTTTTGGTCTCGCCGGTATGCTCGTCGGTAAAGGTAATCGTCAGTCCTTTGTTCAGGTAGGCAACCTCCTGGAGACGTTTGCAGATGGTCTCGGGCTTGAATTCGACCGTTTCAAAAATCGCCGGGTCCGGATAGAAGGTAACCTTCGTTCCGGTGTCGCTCTTTTTGCAGGAGCCGATGACCGGAAGCAGACCGTTCTCAAGCTTGGTGACCGGCTTGCCGCCGTCTTTGTATTCGTCGTAGTAAATGCAGCCGCCCTTGCGAATCTCAACCATCATCTTACGGGACAGGGCGTTTACAACCGAAGCGCCGACGCCGTGCAGACCGCCGGATACCTTGTAGGCGGTGTTGCCGAATTTGCCGCCCGCATGCAGAATGGTATAAACCACACGCTCGGTAGGAATCTTCTTCGTTGGGTGAATGTCAACCGGGACGCCGCGGCCATGGTCAATGAGCGTGATGCCGCCGTCTTTGTGAAGAGTGATGTTAATCTCATTGCAGTGTCCCGCCAAATGCTCGTCGATCCCGTTGTCGAGAATCTCCCACACCAGGTGGTGAAGACCGCGGGTACCGGTGGAGCCGATGTACATACCGGGACGCTTGCGAACAGCTTCAAGGCCTTCGAGAACTACAATTTGACTGCCGTTGTATTCTGCCATTTTAACCTCCAAAATCAATATATGTTCACTTTGCAAAATGTAAAATAATCGTCAACCATGTAAAAATGCGGTTCTTTCCCTTCCGCGGAACCACAGAATATGGTGGATATAACACGTAGATTCTACCATATTTGGAAGAAACAGGCAAGCATTTTCCGTTCTGCGAGGCGGATAAAATTGCGCGCCCTGCGCCTGCCTGCGTGTGGAGCTTCCCCGGCAGAATGCTGGAAAAGATTAGGTGGAGTTTGTGCAGAATCGCACGCAAAAATACCTGTTCCGAAAATTCTTTCGGGGCAGGATGCATAAGTTTTTTTGCGTTTTTCTTCGATTCTGCGAATCGATTTGTGCGAATGTTTACGGTACAATAAAGATGCAGTGATGAACGAAATGTTTCGTACAGGAAGCGTTTTGGTTTTCTGATTCTGTAGTTCTTCTTTCTATTTTCTTTTACTTGCGGCTGCTTCGGAAGCAGGCGCAGGGCGCGCAATTTTATCCGCCTCGCAGAACGGAAAATGCTTGCCTGTTTCTTCCAAATATGG
>DLOO01000020.1:0-2709 GCA_002479645.1 Lachnoclostridium sp. UBA7482
GTGTCGGCGTATCCGTCGGCGCTGCCGTCGGTGTGTCGGTCGCCTTGCCTGCTTCGGTTCCAACCTCCTGCCCGCAGGCAATCGTCATCATGACAATCAGCAAAGCTGCCGCCGCAAGGGACAGCCGCTTCCTTCCATTCATTTTCCTTCGGCCAAGCTTCATTTTCTCTTACCTCACATAACCAATTCATGTTCCACCTGTGCGGTTGCAATCCAATGGTGGAAACTTTTTACTGCAAGTTCAGGCTCTACGCTCCAAATACCTTCCGCGCTACATCCACGGTTTCCTTCGCATCCTTTGCATAATAGTCCGCGCCAATCTGCATTGCGTACTCCGGCGTTAATACCGCGCCGCCGACAACAACCTGACAGGGAAGTTCCGCTTCCTTCAGTGCTGCTATCGTCTGCTCCATGCTGCCAAGCGTCGTTGTCATCAGCGCACTCAAGCCCACAAGCTTCACCCGGTGCTCTCTTGCTGCATCCACAACCGCCGAAATCTCCACGTCACGGCCAAGGTCAATAACGGTAAATCCGTAATTTTCGAGAAGCACCTTCACAATGTTCTTGCCGATATCATGGATATCGCCCTTTACGGTTGCCAGAATCACCTTCCCCTTGCTGACGCTTTCCGCGCCGCTCACGGCAATATGCTCCTTAATAAGTCCAAACGCACCCTGCACAACCGATGCGGACAAAATCAACTGCGGAAGGTAAATTCGCCCCTTCTCAAAGCCTGCACCGACCGTATCAAGCGCCGGAATCAGCACCCGGTTGACAAGCGCCATCGAATCCATCTCGCCGAGAAGCTTACCGGTCAGCTGTTCTCCCTCGGATGCCAGACCACGCACAACCGCAAGATACAATTTTGCTGCCTCGTCACCGAGATCCCGGCGAATCTGCTGCTCCGCCGGATCGTCCTTTGCGGATGCAATCGTTACGGCTCCTGCATTTGCCTTTGTTTCGGGCGTATAATTCTGATACGCTGCCGTGTAGGCAATCGCATTTTTATCATAGTTCATTAAGAGCTTAAATGCCCGGATAACGCCCATCATCGCATCGGAATTGGGATTCATAATCGGCATCATCAGCCCGTTCTGCAGTGCAAGCGTTAAGAATGTCGTGTTGACCAGCTCACGATACGGAAGACCGAAGCTGATATTCGATACGCCGAGCACGCCCGGAAGTCCCAGACGGTCTTTTACCATGCGAACCGCCTCTAAAGTCTCCGCAACTGCTGCCTGCTCAGCCGACGCCGTCAGGGTCAGACAGTCAATCAACAGGTTTTTCTTGTCGATTCCGATTGCAGCCGCACTGTTAACAATCTTCTCCGCAACCGCAAATCGACCCGCAGCTTTGTCGGCGATACCATTTTCATCCAATGTAAGTCCGACAACCGCCGCGCCATACTGCTTTACGAGCGGCAGAATATTCCGGCGGCTCTTTTCCTCGCCGTTGACGCTGTTGACAATCGGCTTTCCGTTATAAATGCGAAGCGCTGCCGCCAGTACCTCCGGATCATTTGAATCAATTTGCAGTGGTACATCCACGACTGCCTGCAAAGCCTTGATTACCCTGCACATCATCTTCTTCTCATCAACACCGGGCAGACCCACATTGACATCCAGCACGTCCGCACCGGCTTCCACCTGTGCAATCGCCTGGTTAAGAATATAATCCATATCCTGGTCGCGAAGCGCCTGCTGGAACATTTTCTTGCCGGTCGGATTGATACGCTCACCGATAACACGCGGCTCGTCCAGGTATACCGCCTTCTGTGCGGAACAGATGCCAAGCGGACGGTTATTCCGTTTTTCAGTCAATGCGTCAAATTCCGCCTGTTCCTCAGCGGTAAGCGTAATCTCGCCGTTCTCCCATTTGCGTACGATTTCGGTTACCGCCTGAATGTAGGCAGGCGAGGTTCCGCAGCATCCGCCGACAAACTGTACTCCGTAGGGAAGAAGTCCCGCAATCGTTGCCGCAAAATCCCCGGGCGACACGTTATACATATTGGTAACCGGGTCCGGGAGTCCTGCATTGGGCTTTAAGACAATCGGCAAATTCGTCAGCGTGTACAGTTCCTTCACCATTGGCACAAGCTCTGCCGGGCCGAGCGAACAGTTAAATCCGATACCGTCCACACCAAGTCCCTCCAAAGTCAGCGCCATCGAGGCAATCGCCGTTCCGGTGAAGGTACGGTGATTTGCCTCAAAGGTCATAGTAACATAAACGGGCTTGTCCGAATTTTCCTTAGCAGCAAGCACTGCCGCCTTGGTTTCGTACAGATCCGTCATAGTCTCGATAACGATAACGTCGGCTTCCTCAGCGGCACGAACCTCTTCGGCAAAAATGTCATAAGCCTCTTCAAAAGTCAGGTCACCGAGCGGCTCAATCAACGCGCCAATCGGTCCGATATCCAGAGCCACCTTTGCCGTACCACCGGCTGCGGTNNATCAGCCTTTGCGTTGCGGACGGCAGCCTGAATCAGTTCCTCTGTCGGACGACCGGTGCTGCGCATCTTATAACGGTTCGCACCAAAGGTGTTGGCATACACAATCTGCGCTCCCGCCTTAATATAATTCGCGTGAATGGCTGTAATTTTCTCCGGCTCCGTCAGGTTCAAAACCTCCGGCACACCGCCGAGCTCAAGCCCCATTTTCTGCAATTCGGTCCCCATTGCACCGTCTAAAAGGATATGCTGCTTTCGGTTGT
>DLOO01000020.1:2741-7334 GCA_002479645.1 Lachnoclostridium sp. UBA7482
CCTCGGGGGTTCCACAGCCTGCCGCGGCACCCGCCTCCCCGGGCATCGTCAAATGCACTGCACCGGTAATCTGATTCATATCCTGCAAACCAATAATCGCCGTCACCGATTTCACCGGGGAAAGCATCCGGCTCTCTGTTGTCACAAGACCGATGCGCTTGCCTGCCTCAACAACCGAAAGCAGCATATCCTGCAATTCGAGCGGAAGGTCTCCGTACCCCGGCGAGAAGCGCCATGTCTGGCGAAATTCGGGCATCTGCGTGCGAATCTCCTCCTGAATATCGTTGCAAATCTGCTCAATGGCGGNNGCATCCGTAAGAAGTGCCTTCGGCATGTTGGAAATCTGCAGTTGACGAAGCAGCCGGTCAACGCCCGCACCGAGTGTTGCCGCCATGATTACCACCTTCCGACAGCCCTCAAGGTGCTTTACGACGTCTTTTCCGGTTAGCTTCAGCGCGCAATCCTTCAACAAAATCAGTTCGGGATTTGCCGGCTCCATATCGAAGATTCCGTAACTGTAGGCCGGATGACAGGCCGCAAGAAGCGGCTCCTCACACTCCTTAAGAAGCGACAAAATCACCTCGTCCGGCTTTTCCGTGCCGTATCCGAGACATCTGCACGCCTCGTCCATATTGATTGGTCTGAGTTTTACCATATCTGCTCCTTATTTGGCGGGTCTTACAACTCCTGCTACCGCCTCGGTAATCTTTCTTGCTACATAGGGGTTGTTCATGGTGTAGAGATGAATACCATCCACGCCCTGAGACACCAAATCAATAATCTGGTCGATGGCGTATGCGATACCCGCATCGCGAAGTGCATCCGGATACTCCTCGTAACGAGCCATCATGCGGGTAAATTTCTGCGGAAGGCTGGCGCCGCACAGCGTAACCATACGTTCAATCTGCGCCTTATTCACAACCGGCATGATACCGGCCTCAATCGGCACGCTGATTCCGGCTTTACGAACCTTCTCCACAAATTTCATATAATCGTCGTTGCTGAAAAACAACTGGGAAAGCAGGCGGTCGGTTCCCGCGTCAACCTTTCTCTTGAGGTTTTCGATGTCCTCGTCAAGGCTTGCGCACTGCGGATGGCACTCAGGATAGCAGCCACCCATGATGTAGAAATCGCCTTTGGTGCGCAGATAAGCAATCAAATCAGAAGCGTATTTGAAATCCTCCTTCGGCGCAATGTCGGGATTGCGGTCGCCGCGAAGCGCAAGAATATTCTTGATACCACGCTCCTTCAACTGCTCCACAATCTCATCAATGTCTTCCTTACTGTTGTAAAGAGCGGTCAAATGCACCGCCGACTCGATGTTGTATTTGTCCCGGATAATCTGCGCGATATCGCAGGTCTTGGTGTCAGCCGCATTGCCGCCGGCACCGTAGGTCACGCTGATAAAATCCGGATTCAGGTCATAAAGACCGTCCAGCGTATTGTAAATCGTATCAATCGAGCTGCTCTTCTTCGGCGGAAAAATTTCAAAGGTAAATGCGGTCTTTCCATGCGTTAAAATCTCAGATATTTTCACAAGTCTCTTCCTCTCTTTATTCCGTGTAGCCCCAGGCATAAATCGTAAAGAATTTCTCCTCCTGGCCTTCGGCCATGCGAACCTCTACGGTATGCTCCGCAGCTTCCTTTTCATCAATAATTAAAATGGTGTCGCAGTTGTTCCATGCACCGTTCGGGTTACCGACAACCGTCTTTGCAAGCTGACCGTCCACATAAACCTCCGCGTCGCCGAAGTCCTTGCTGTTTGCCTTCTTATAGCAGAGCATCAGGTTCTTGCAGGTGAGCTTCATGGTAAACGCCTGACTGCCCGATCCATCGTGTTTCCAGTTCTCCGGAAATGCTCCACCGCCGGTCCAAAAATACGGATGAATCTCCATATCCTTCAATAGGAAGCTTCCGGCGTCAATTACGGTTCCGGCCGCATCTTCCGCAGTAACCAGCTTCATATGCAGGAAATCGAGCCCCTTCTTGCCAATCTGCGGAACAACACCCTTTTCATCGGCCGCATCCGCATCCACACGTTCCAGAAGATACATCAGACAATCCTTCATGATGCCGTGTCCGTATTTGGTCGGATGATATTCATCCGCAAAATACAGCATGTCATTCAGCTTTCCCTCTTTATATGCCTTATCGACTGCATTTTTGATGCTGACCATCGGCAGGTTATAATAATTGCCAATCGGTATGTAGGTCGTCTGCAGGTTCCATTTGCTCTTAAATACGGAAAACAGCAGAATCACCGCTGCATCCGGGTTGTCCGTAAGCGCTTGATTCAACATGCTTTCGTAGGCTCTCGCTCCGGTCACATCGTCGGCGTCATTTACTGCAAATTCAATAATCAGCAGATCCGGATTCGCGCCGAGTGTCTGCACCACATCACGCTCATAACGCATTGCACCGAGAGAAGACGGAGTCCCGCCGAGACCGGCGCACACATACTTCACATTGGAACCGCCATCGGTGCCGTAGGTCTTACCGAATGCCTTCATAAACTGGTAAGCATACCCGTCACCGAAATTTCCCGCACCGGCGCCCTCGGTAACCGAACCGCCGATCGCCGCAAGGTAAACGGTTTCGCCGCTCCGCGCCTTCTCAATCACCGCTTTCAGACGGGCATTGTTGCCGGTCGTAACCAGGGATCTTTTCACCATTTCGTCATACCAGCCCACCTCCGGCGTCGGGGTTGACGTCGGTACCGGCGTCGACGTCGGCTTCGGCGTCACCGTGGAAGCCTCCTCGGTCGGGGCGGCTTCGGTTGGTGCCGTCGTCGGTTTTGTATCATTTGCGGAATCCTTACAGCCTGTCATAAAAAGCAGTGCGAAAAGCCCCGCTATCCATAATGTCTTTTTCATATCAAATGCCTCTCATTTTACAGGATACTCTTTACGAGCCGATATGCGCCCTGCATTTTTTCGATAATTAAAACCGGACAGCATACCAATTTTACTATAGCATAACCGCGGTCTGAAATCAAACAGAAACTGCTTTTACTGCTTTTACGCATAGCACCCCTGCGTATTGACACTCAATACGCAGGGGTGCTATAATGCATATCAAAGCTGTCAAATTTGAAATGCTCAATAAGGAATGAAATAAACGGATAGGAAAGGATTCAATTATGGAAACAGAAAAAAACGCCAAGCTCCAGCTCGGCTGCCTGATTTTCGGCCTGCTTACCGCCGCATGCCTGTACAAAACAAGCGGCGGCATCGGATTCGCCCTGTATTACACCGCCGCAGCGGTACTTTTCGGCTGCTATCTGCGGTGGAGTAAGTGTGCAATCAAGCCGGAGAGCATTTTCCTCGGTGCGATTGCACTGGTGCTCGCCTACAGCACGGTATTTACTGTTGACGGTGCGCTCCGCGCCTGGAATTTTATTATGATTTTCCTATTAAGCGACCGCATCCTGCTGCATCAGTTTCACGAGGATGGATACTGGTCGATTTCCCAGCACATCAGCCAGCTGGTCGTTACCATAATCCATGTTCTGGAAAATCTCGGCGCATTTTTCGACGTGCTTTTCCCTTCTCTTGCACGCAAGAAAGCTGAGAGGCTCCGTGTAAGAGCACATATCGGAACCAATCCGAACACGTGCGTACCGCTCCATGCAGAAAACCTGCGCGAATATTATGAAAATCTTGCCGCTTTATCCGGCAATGCCGATGCGTCTCAGACAAACGACGGCGGCGCTGCCTCGGATACCGATACGGCTCGTGATGCNNCCGGCGCTGCCGTAACCGCTTCGGTGGATGCAACAGATGCCCGCCCACAGAATGCAACCCCCGCAGATTCTTTTGCGAAAAACGCTTCCTCCTCCGGCGAAAAAGCTTCCTCCGAACTTCTGTCCCCGATTCTGCTTGGTGTCATTATCTCGATTCCTCTTCTGATTATCGTCTTGTCTGCCCTCACCAGCGCAGACAAGATATTTGCAGATGTAATTAACAAGATTATCTCCATCGAGCTGTTGAAGTCATTTTTCCGGAACCTGGTTCCGATTTTACTGTATTGCATCCTCGGCGCAGTCCTTTCCTGTGCGGCTCTGACCTGCTTTGAGAAGCGCGAGGAAAAACCGCTCCCGGCAAAGACTCCGCAGCACAATCCGATTATCGCAATTACGATGCTTGGCATCCTCGGCGCGGTTTACGTATTGTTCTGTGCAATTCAGATTATCTTCCTTTTCGGTAAAGTAAGTCTGCCGGAGGGTTACACCTATGCTTCTTATGCAAGACGGGGCTTCTTCCAGCTGCTGTTCGTATGCGTACTGAACGTTATCCTGATATTGCTTACCACCGAGGTGTTCCGCGAAAACCGCGTGCTTCGTTGGCTGTCCACCGGCTTCAGCGTCTGCACCCTGATTATGAACATTTCCGCAACCTATCGTATGTGCCTGTACATCAATGTCTATGCGATGACCTGTTCGCGACTCGTCGCCATGGCAGGACTGATTGTTGTTTACTTCCTGTTAGCCGGCCTTATCATTCGGACATATCGCAAGGCATTTCCGTTCTTCAACTACATGGTGCTTGTGCTCGCGCTAACCATGGTGTGCCTGAACCTGCTGAATCCGGCACG
>DLOO01000069.1:0-196 GCA_002479645.1 Lachnoclostridium sp. UBA7482
CCTCGTCTTTTTTTACATTGCTTCCCAAAGCGCTTCGTTAATTTCAACATTGACGTTGGCGCGCCAGGTTTTGTAAAGTCCTTCAAAATACTCACGGCTCAGTCTGGAGATCAATTCTTCCTCCGCAACCTGCGTCGCAAGCTCGTTCTTCGCGCTCTTACAGTAGAAGATATAAAATCCATCCTCTTCCTCCACA
>DLOO01000069.1:280-5978 GCA_002479645.1 Lachnoclostridium sp. UBA7482
TTCCCTTCGCGTAATTGTAGAAATCTTCCTTGGTCTTTGCTTCCTCTAAAACCGTTTGAGCCTTGCCTCTGGCTGCCTCAAGCTCCTTGTCGCCCATCGGCACCTGATTGCCTTCCAGATCCTCATAGTACTTACTGATTCGGATATACTGGAAATCTGCTTTCAGAACATCTGCTTCCTCATACTCCTTTTCGGCATTTAACGTAATGGTTTCGTAAATCTTCTCCGCCAGCACGTTATCCATGTAAATGGCACGAATCAGTTCCTCGGTGATTTTGTATTTCTTAACGGCCTCCTCGGTCACACCGGACATATATTCCTGCGTGTAATCGTTGACGTTCAGAATGTCGTCCGCTTCCAGGGACACATCAAATTCCTTAGCCATCAGGCAAACCAGCTTGATATAGATAATCTTCTGCAAAAGCTCTTTCTTCATCAAAACGGAATAGGTGTCACCGTCATGCGTAAAAACAAAATCCCAGATATCCGCACCGTACAGTGTCTCAACTTCCTCCCGCATACTCATCAGGTATACGTTTGCCTCCGCATAGGAGACGTCTTTGCCTCCGATTCGCATGACTACATCACTGGTAAAGCCATCGCTGGTGGGAAGCTTCTTCTTGTCGTTACCTTTGCTGCTGCATCCCGAAAGCAGGGTCGCTGCCAAAACAATGAGCAGCAGCCATGCCATTCCTTTGCGTATCTTCATGAGGTTCACATCCTTCCTCTCAATTTGCTGCCTTCAGCGGATTCACCCGGATTTCCTGCAGCTTTTCCACTACCTTCATACTATCCTCTATCAGGGCATAGTTGTCAAGTTTCTCCCTGGAATTTAACGAAAATTGATAAATAAAATTCGGACATTTGCCCGGCTGCATCACCAAACGCTTCGGAAATGCCTGCAAAAATTCCGGAATCCTCTCTACCGCAAGCTGTGCCTTGGCATACATCTGCAGCGTCAGTTTACCACCCTTAATTACCAGCTTCTCCACATATGCCTTGTGTGCCTGTGCCTTCAAAAGCGCAATATGCAAAAGCAAATCCACCGAGGTCGGCAAATCACCGAAACGGTCCGCCATTTCCTCCTGCATCTCCTCAAGCTCCTCGCGGGTTTCAATTCCGGCAATGCGCTTGTACATATCCAGCTTCTGCATCTCGTTTTTGATATAGGTGGACGGGATAAACGCGTCCGCATCCATATCGACAGAGGACTCGAAACTTTCCTCTTCCGTTAACTCACCCCTTAAATTCCTGACGGCTTCATTCAGCATCTTGCAATACAAATCATAGCCGACCGCCTCCATGTGGCCGCTCTGCTCCGCACCGAGCAGGTTTCCCGCGCCGCGGATTTCCAAATCGCGCATACTGATTTTGAATCCGGAACCGAGGTCGGTAAATTCGCGGATTGCCGATAAACGCTTCTCGGCAACCTCGGAAAGCACCTTGTTCTTGCGGTACATGAGAAATGCATACGCCGTACGGTTTGAACGACCCACACGACCCCGCAGCTGATACAACTGGGAAAGTCCCATCTGCTCCGCATTGTCGATAATCATTGTGTTAACGTTACTGATATCCATACCGGTCTCAATGATGGTCGTCGAAACAAGCACATCGATGTCCCCATTAATAAATTCGTACATAATCTTCTCAAGCTCGCGCTCACTCATCTGCCCATGCGCAAATGCGACATTTGCATCGGGACACATCTGCGCCACCTTCGATGCCGTCTCGTCGATACCGTTTACACGATTGAAAACATAATATACCTGTCCGTTTCGTGCAAGCTCACGGTTAATCGCTTCGCGGATAATCTCATCCTCATGCTCAAGTACAAAGGTCTGAATCGGCAGACGCTCGTTCGGAGCCTCCTCGAGAACACTCATATCACGAATACCAACCAGGCTCATGTGAAGCGTTCGCGGAATCGGGGTCGCCGTCAGCGTCAATACGTCGATATCGCCCTTCATCTGCTTGATTTTCTCCTTGTGCGTTACACCGAAACGCTGCTCCTCATCCACAATCAGCAACCCAAGCTTCTTGTATTCCACATCCTTTGAAAGCAACCGGTGCGTACCGATTACGATATCGAGCTGCCCCTTCCGCAGTCGCTCAAGCGTTTTCTTCTGCTCCGTAGGAGTACGGAATCTCGAAAGCATCTCAACGCTGACCGGAAAATCTTTCAGCCGCTGGGAAAACGTATTAAAATGCTGCTGCGCCAGTACCGTTGTCGGCACCAGAATCGCTACCTGCATACCATCGGACACCGCCTTAAATGCTGCACGGATGGCAATCTCCGTCTTACCAAAGCCGACGTCACCGCAAATCAGACGATCCATAATGCGGTTGCTCTCCATATCTCGTTTCGTATCTTCAATCGCACGAACCTGATCGTCCGTCTCCGTATACTGAAAAAGCTCCTCGAACTCCTTCTGCCATACCGTATCCTTACAGAATGCATGACCTTCCTTTGCCTGCCGGAGCGCATAAAGCTTTACAAGCTCGCCTGCAATCTGCCTGACCGAGGTTCGCACGCGGGACTTGGTATGCTTCCACTCCTGACCGCCTAACTTATTTAACTTCGGCTTCTTCTCCGCATCCGCACTCGCATACTTCTGCAGCACATCCAGTCCGGTCGCCGGCACATAAAGCACACCGCCGCCGCCGTACTCGAGCTTAATATAATCCTTGGTCGCCTTGTTGTTCTCAATCTTCTCGATACCACGATAAATACCCAGACCATGATTCTCATGCACGACAAAATCCCCATAAGACAAGTCATGAAAGCTCCGGATACTCGTTCCGCTGTGCGTGCGGCGCTTCTTTTTCGCCTTCTTCTCCGCACCGAAAATGTCGCTCTCGGCAATGATTACAAACTGAATCTGCGAGTACTCGAAACCGCGGTGCAAATTACCGTACACCGTCATAATCTCCATCGGCTGCACCACGCGGCTCTCGTCCTCCGAGTAAAATGCATTCAGCTCATATTCACGCAGATCCTCTGCCAGTCTTGCCGCACGCGTGTGTGAGCCGGACACCAGAACAACACGGTATTTTTTCTTCTTGTACTGCTCAAGATCCTTCACAAGCGACTCAAAGTTACTATTATAGGATGCCACGGTTTTGACATCCAAATCATATTTTTTCTTCGCCGAAAGCAAAGGACTCGCGCCAAAGGTTCCGATAGACATCGTTGCGCGGTCGGCAAGCTGTGCAACGACCCTCCGATAATCGAAGACGGCATTCATCTGCTCGGGCAGAAGCTGTCCCTTCTCCATTCGCCCAATCATGCTCTCGGAGAATTCCTTCGCCGTCACTTCCGCATGTTCCTGCACATGAGTCGGCTCGTCGAGAACAAACAGAGTCTCATCCTTTGGAAAATACTCAAAAAAGCTTACGGTTTCCTTTGCAAAATACGTGATATACGAATCAAGGTTCACCGCACTTTGCAGATACGTCAGATTCTCCGTAAGCTCATCCACGATATTTTTAATCCGTGCAGCCTCTTCGGTCTTCATTTCCTCACGAAATCTGTCATAAACCCGGTTGCTCTCCGCCTGAATCTTACGGATGCCTGCTGCCAGTTCATCCTTTGAAAATACATATTCAACCGCCGGATAAATCCGCACCTCACGAATATTCTCAATCGAGCGCTGGCTGTCTGCATCAAAGCTGCGAATGGAATCGATCTCATCGCCCCAGTACTCGATTCGGCAGGGTACCTCCTCCGATAACGGGAAAACATCCAATATGCCGCCGCGCACCGCGAAATCTCCCGGCGCCGCAACCTGCGCCTGATAGTGGTAACCCATCGCCGTCAGCTTCTCGCGAAGCACTTCAATCGTATCGGTTGTGTCCGCATTGATGACAAGCGCGTACTCCCGCAGCCTTGCAAGCGGCAGTAAACGGTCGATTCCGCTGTCAATCGAAGCAACGACGGTACATGGCGTGCCCTCGAGAAGGTATTTTAAGACCGTCATACGGCTCCGGACGATAGCATTTCCGTGAATGTCCGCACTGTAAAATATGATATCCTTCGACGGATAGTGCAGCACGTCCCGGTCATACAGCCGGTAATCCTCGCAGATTTCCTTCGCACGGAGCTCATTATACGTAATAATCAGCCGATACCGGTAATCCCTGCCGATACTGTGAATCCAATGGCTCTTCTGTGTATCGATACAACCGGAGACATGCACCGGCGTATGTCCGAGCATCAAATCATCCCAGACCGCCTGATATTCCCGGTACTCCTTTAACGGTGTTACAAATGTTTCCATAACTTACCCCTTCGCTGCATGGAATTGCACTAATTAAACCTGTTCATGGCAGTTTCCGTCCCGTCGTTAATCAGGGTTTCCACGGCCTCTGCCGCCCGTCCGATACCGTCACGAATCAGAGGTTCCTCCTCCTTGGAAAAACGGCTCAGCACATAGTCTGCCAAATCCCAATCTACAGGCTTGCTCCCTATACCCACACGGACACGGTCAAACACCTGCGTTCCCATATGGCTTATGATGCTTTTGATTCCATTATGCCCACCGGCACTGCCTTTTCCGCGAATCCGCAGCTTTCCCGGCGCCAAATCAATATCATCATAGATAACAATTACATCTTCCTCCGTTGCTTTATAGAAATCCATAAATGCACGGACGCATTCTCCGCTCAGGTTCATATAGGTCTGCGGCTGAATCAGGATAACCCGTTCCGCCCCAATGCGGCCTTTCCCGCAAAGCCCCTTATGCTCCTTTTCCCGCAAGGGAATGTTGAACTTATCCGACAGAGCCGTAATCGTGTCAAATCCGATATTGTGCCTTGTCGCTGTGTATTTGCTGCCCGGATTTCCCAGTCCAAAAATCAGTTTCATAGCATACCTCTTTCATCTGCCGCTGTAGTATACAACACCGGTCGTCATGGAAATGCCCTTCACCTTCATGAGCTCGGAAACAGATACAATCTGATAGCCCTGCTCAATCAGCTTCGGAATGATAATTTCCACCGCGTCTGCCGTTGAATTGTAGATTTCGTGCATCAGGACGATATCGCCGTCGCGCACCTTACCGATGACGCGATTCACGATGCTCTGACAATCGCGGCTCTTCCAGTCCTCCGTATCGACGCTCCAGTAGAAAATCGGCGCATTTACGGTATTCTTAACCAAAGTGTTCGCATTTCCACCCGGACAGCGGACAATAAACTGATTCAATCCGGTAACATCGTGCAAAACTTTATTGCAGTTCTCGATTTCCGCACGAATCTTGTCCTCGGAAAGCCTCTTCAGATTAGGATGCGTGTAGGAATGGTTTGCAATCTCGCAGCCCAGCGCCTGTGCGCGCAGCACGCGGCTCCTATAGGTAAGCACACGGTCACCGATATAAAAATACGTTGCGTGGCAATGATATTTCTCAAGCACATCCAGAATACGGTCGGAGGAGGCTGCCGCCGGACCGTCATCGAAGGAAAATGCAATCATCGGCTTATTCGGGTCAATCCATGAAATGTCGACATTTTCACCCTCCCATGCTTTTCCCGGTGCAGGAGTCGCTTCCGCTCCGCCTGCCTTGGGCGGCTGGGGCGTCGGGCTGGACGTCGGACTGGGCGTCGGACTGGACGTCGGTGTTGGACTCGGGGTAAGGGTAGGCGTCGGTGTCGGCGTATTGGTTGCCGTCGGCTCCGGTGTCGGCGTATCCGTCGGCGC
>DLOO01000079.1:0-125 GCA_002479645.1 Lachnoclostridium sp. UBA7482
CCACCGATAAGACCTCCGTCTACATCCGGCTGGGCTAAAAGCTCTGCTGCATTTTTGGGATTCATCGAGCCTCCATATAGGATTTCAATAGCTCTTGCCGCTCTTGCTCCGTAAAGAGACCTCAG
>DLOO01000079.1:263-10620 GCA_002479645.1 Lachnoclostridium sp. UBA7482
TTTGGATATGCTCCATAGTAACATCCTTGTCTCTCTGCTCAGCGCTTTCTCCAACACATATAATAGGCCTTAAGCCTGCTTCCAGCGCGGCCTTGACCTTTAAATTCACCGTTTCGTCGGTTTCATTAAAGTACTGTCTTCTCTCCGAATGTCCTATAATTACATATTNNCAGCAGACACAAGCATATCCGCGGAAATTTCGCCGGTATATGCTCCGCTCTTTTCATAGTGCATATTTTGCGCGCCAATAGCGATTTTTGTACCCTTTGCTGCTTTTACAGCGGTTGTAATATCCACAAACGGAACGCACATTACAATATCACACCATTTACATCCCGAGACAAGCGGTCTTACCTCTGATATAAATGATTTTGCTTCTGCAGCCCCTTTATTCATTTTCCAGTTTCCAGCAATAATAACTCTGCGATATTTGCGGTTCATATCAAAATACCTCCAAATCTTAAATTGTACTAAACTTAGTTGTTAAATTAGAAAACAAATGGATGCTTTGCATCCGCATTTAATCAGCGAGGGACTGTACCCATCACTGATTAAACGCACCCACCACCTTGTAATGCGGTGGACAGCTTTGTTTAAGCTATCTGTTTTCAAGACATGCAATACCCGGCAGTGTCTTACCCTCTAAAAATTCAAGAGACGCCCCTCCGCCGGTAGAAATATGTGTAACCCTATCAGCAAAGCCCGAACGTTCAACAGCCGCACAAGAGTCTCCTCCTCCGATTATGGATACTGCCAAAGCCTCAGAAACAGCCTTTGCAATTGCAATTGTGCCGGTCTCATAGTTTTTAAATTCAAATACGCCCATAGGTCCGTTCCAAACAACGGTCTTAGCTGCCTTCGCTGCATTTGCGAAAAGCTCACGGGTCTTAGGTCCGATATCAAGACCTTCCTTGTCCGCCGGAATCTGATCAGCGTCAACATAAGTTACATCAACCGGTCCGTCAATCGGATTCGGGAATGCATAAGCAACACCGGTATCAATCGGAAGAAGAAGCTGCTTGCCGAGAGACTCAGCCTTAGCCATCATTTCCTTACAGTAATCAAGCTTCTCATCATCAACGAGGGAATTACCGATTTCATATCCCTTAGCCTTAAGGAATGTGAAAGCCATACCACCGCCGATAATCAAGGTGTCGCATTTCTCCAGAAGATTATTGATAACGTTAAGCTTATCAGCAACCTTAGCGCCTCCGAGAATCGCTACGAAAGGACGAACCGGGTTCTCAACCGCATTGCCAAGGAAGTTAATTTCCTTCTGCATCAGGTAACCAACAGCGTTATTACCGCCCTTAGCCTTGATGTACTTGGTAACAACTGCAACAGAAGCATGCGCTCTGTGTGCGGAACCAAAGGCGTCGCATACATAGTCGTCAGCAAGTGCAGCAAGTTCCTCAGCGAACTTCTCACCGGCCTTGTTCGGCTTGGTCTCCTCTTCCCCGCGGAAACGGGTATTCTGAAGAAGAACAACATCGCCTTCCTTCATAGCCTCAACAGCTGCGGTAGCATCTGCGCCGGTTACATTATAATCAGCAACAAATACAACCTCCCTGCCAAGCTTCTCGGAAAGTCTCTTTGCAACAGGTGCAAGGGATTCCCCCTCATTCGGGCCGTTCTTTACTTTGCCGAGGTGAGAGCAAAGAATAACCTTGCCGCCGTCGTTCAAAAGCTTCTGAATGGTAGGAAGAGCTGCAACGATACGGGTCTCGTCTGTAATCTCTCCGTTTTTAAGGGGTACGTTAAAGTCACAACGAACTAAAATTCTCTTGCCCTTTGCGTTGATATCATCAACGGATTTCTTATTTAAGCTCATAGTCAGCCTCCAATTTTTTATTAAACACTCCGAAGAGCCTGTCCCCGGAATGAATTTTACGCCAAATACTGCATCCTCAGCGGAGCAATCTGCCTGATAAAACATCCCATAAAAGGCTTTTAATTTGTGCGCATCCACTTTTTTGTTCCATAGGAAATTCCTATGGAACAAAAAACAAGGGTCCGGTCCACGGACCGGACCCTTAAAGGTCTTCAACTCGACAATTATGCCAACTCAGCGAAGTACTTAATCGTACGAACCATCTGGCTTACATAAGAGTTCTCATTGTCATACCAGGAAACAACCTGAACCAAGTTGTCAGCGCCAACCATAGTCTGGGTAGCATCGAACAAGGAACCATAGGTCATACCAATGATATCGCTGGAAACGATCTCATCCTCGTTGTAGCCGAAAGACTCGGTAGCAGCAGCCTTCATAGCTGCATTGATCTCATCCTTAGTTACGCTCTTCTCTACGGTAGCAACCAGAATAGTGGTGGAACCGGTAGGAGTAGGAACACGCTGTGCGGAACCGATCAACTTGCCGTTCAACTCAGGAATTACAAGACCGATAGCCTTAGCAGCACCGGTAGAGTTGGGAACGATGTTAACAGCACCTGCACGAGATCTTCTAAGGTCACCCTTTCTCTGAGGACCATCAAGGATCATCTGATCACCGGTGTAAGCATGAATGGTGCTCATGATACCGGACTTGATACCGGCAAGATCGTTAAGAGCCTTAGCCATAGGTGCCAAGCAGTTGGTGGTACAGGATGCAGCGGAAATGATATTGTCCTCTGCAGTAAGAGTCTGATGGTTTACATTGTAAACGATGGTAGGAAGATCATTACCGGCCGGAGCGGAAATAACTACCTTCTTAGCGCCTGCTGCAATATGAGCAGAAGCCTTATCCTTGGAGGTGTAGAAACCGGTACACTCAAGAACTACGTCTACGTCAAGATCGCCCCAAGGAAGATCCTTAGCGTCCTTCTCAGCGTAAATCCTGATGGTCTTACCATCAACAGTGATGGAATCCTCACCAGCGCTAACCTTGTCTGCAAGAGCATACTTGCCCTGAGCAGAGTCATACTTTAACAAATGAGCAAGCATCTTAGGGCTTGTCAAATCATTGATTGCTACTACTTCGTAGCCAGCTGCACCAAACATCTGTCTGAATGCAAGACGTCCAATACGTCCAAAACCATTAATTGCAACTTTAACTGCCATGATTTTGTTCCTCCTAAATGAATTGAAGTTATGATAACCATAATCCGCTACTATTGTACTGAAATAAGGAAAAAATTGCAAGTACTAGTTTTAGATTTTTCCATGTTTTTTGAAAATCAATAAAAAAACATGCTTTCGGTTTTATTTTTTCCCCAAAAGCATGTGCTTTTTCTATAAAAATATACAGTGTTATCTAATTGTTCCGAAATTTGCAAACGGTGCAACCCGAAAAACGACTCTTCCCTCCATCTGCGAAAGCTTTACCGGTCCGATATATTCCTTACGGCTGTCGGTACTGTTATTTCGGTTGTCTCCCAGAACAAAATACTCATCTTCCCCTAAAATCGCGGGATTCTCTGCCGTTGCATAATGAAGTGCATCCGTATTGGCAATCACTTCCGTCTCCACTCTTTCTTCCAGCACGCGGTCATTGATGAATTCACCATCCCGAAACTCATCCGCGATATGGACAAGTCCGTCTTCATCAATATATACAACCTCGCCGGGAAGACCGATAATGCGCTTTACAAAAGAAACATTTTTCTCTTCCGAATAAATTCCGAACTCCTCAAACTTATCCAAATCCGGTCGAAATACAATAACATCAAAGCGATCCAGACGTTCAAAGCAAACGGATATTTTTTCCAGTAAAACAATATCCCTATCGTGCAGCGTCTCCATCATTGACGGTCCCATAACTTCTATCGGCTGAATCACATAACGCAATACCGCCAGGGTAAGCACAACAGTCACTACACAGAATACCAGCGTGCGGACGACCTCAAGCAGAATGTTCTTTCTTCGGGCGGAGATTTCCTCCCGTATCAGTTCCTCTAACTCCTCTTCGTCCGGTTCCTGCCATTCGGTAAAATACTGTTCCGGAGATTCCGAAAGAATATCCAAAAGTTCCGGCTTCAACCGGTTCGGAGGATAAACAAAATCCTGATATTCTTCCATAAGAGAAACCTCGCTTACTCTGCAACGGCAGCTTCGGCGTTCTCTTCTGCGGAAATTTCTTCATCCATCTCCTCGGACTCGGCAGCTTCCTCAAGCATCTCTTCCTCGAGCTCAACATAGTCGTCCGGAAGAATCGTTACCTTGCCTTCATATACTTCCTGTACAGCGATGGACAGGGGCTTATTGCACTTCGGCTCAACCGAAGTCTTGGAGCCGTTGATAATCTGACGTGCTCTCTTTGCTGTTGCCAAAACGATGGAATAACGGCTGTTTACAAGAGGTGCTTCGCCCTCCTCTACACCGCGGTTTACTACCTGCATCAAATCATTGTAAGACGGATGAATCATAATTTCCACCTTTCCCTTTCTATATGTTTTTATTCAATATTCTGAATTTGTTCGCGTACTTTTTCAATTTCGGTCTTCAGGTCAATGGCTACATCGGAAATTTCCAGGTCATTTGCCTTTGACAGAATCGTGTTCGCCTCGCGGTTCATTTCCTGCGCGATGAAATCCAGCTTACGACCGATATTTACCGCTGCGGTCAGCGTATCCTTCATGCTCTTAATGTGTGCACGAAGACGAACGGTTTCTTCGTCAACGCAAACCTTATCCGCATACATTACCAGCTCGGTTGCCAGTATAGTCTCATCCAAATGGTTATTGCCGAGCACTTCCTGAATCTTAGCCAACAGCTTGGCACGGTATTCCTCAAGAATCTTCGGTGATCTTGCCTCAACAAAATCAACACCCTCAAGCATGCCGTCCAGTTTCCCGATGATATCCTGGCGAAGACGCTCGCCCTCTGCCAGACGGGTTTCTACGAACTTTTCGCAGGCGCCGTTTACCGCTTTTTCGAGAAGACCCCGGATTTTATCCTCTTCCATCTCCTGCTCGTCGTTTGTCAGTACATCCTGCATCCTGGCAAGTCCCATAACGGAGATATCCTCCGGCAGGGAGAACTCCTGTGCCATCTGCTTCATATACTTAACATACTCGGCAGCAATCTCACGGTTGTACTTAACGCTGCCCGTCCCTTCGGTTTCGTCCTCGTAAGTGATAAATACATCAATCTTACCGCGGCTGGCATATTTCCTGATAATAGTCCGAATATTTGCTTCAAAAAAATTCAGTTTCTTCGGCATACGAAGCGAAAGCTCGCAATACCGATGATTCACAGACTTCATTTCTACGGTAATTTTCTTCCCGTCTTCATTCAGCTCGCAACGGCCGAAACCGGTCATGCTTTTTAGCATCGCTGCCTCCCACTCCCGTGATTACCCAACCACAAAACCGCCCTTATCATTAGAGCACATAATTTACCATCTGTATATTATAGCGGAAACTCATTTGAATGTCAATTCCAAATTCGATGGCTGTTTTTACGCAAAAGTCACGAAAGAACTCCTTTGACCGAAACAGCCGATAGGCAAAAAACGCCGCTATAGTGTTACCCATACACGGCGGCGTACCTATAGAGATTACATTGACTCTGTAGGTTGGCGTTGCGGCAGGTTTTAGAGCTCCAATAAATACAGATAAGAATCTCTATCCGGATATTCGTAACGAAAAGGCAGATTTTCTTTCGTGATTTTTCTAAATCCGGCCTTTTCATAAAAGCGATGTGAAGCTGCGGCTACAGAAGGTGTATCCAGTAAAACCCGCTTATACTTTCCGTCCTTCAGACAGGTAATCAGCTTCTCATATAAAGCATATCCTATTTTTCTATTGCGCCAGTCGCTCCGAACGAAAAATTTCTTTAATACAGCATTTCCGCTTCCATAGTTCATAAAAGCGATGGTGCCGATTACCTCGTTTTTCTCCGCCGCTATCAAAAATACACCGCCGTTTTTTTCATAATGTAACGGTACATCTAAAAGGTCGGGCTGTTCTTCAATCGTCAGGTTGATTTTTGCTTCAATGTTCTGAATATGCAAAATCAAGTCTATAACCTGCTGTTTGTATGTATCTCGATACTTGATTATTTCCATATACCATAGATTTCCTTTTGATTTTTGAATAACGGTTATTTGTAAAGCCTTTACTCAATAGTGATAGTTCTTTCGCTTCACAACGAGAAATACCGCAGAGATTGCAACCGCCATAACTTCTATCCTCATATTTTTTCCCAAAACCACCGTGCCGCAAAATCGGCAACCGCCGGTGTTAAATCTTTAATGTGCCAATCGCTTGTGTTGATAATCAAGTGGTCTTCGTCCCGCTGTCCCCATGCAGACGAAGTAAGTATTTCTCTTGCAACGGAATTTGTTACTGTAATTCGCTGATGAATTTTTGGCATCGTTTCGTTACTAACTCACTCTTTTTCATGCTTTTCAGTTCATCTCTGCTTACCCATTGATATGCAGAGGTCTCGCCCTCCTGAAGCATGACACTGTGCTTGGCGCAATTCGTAACACACAGGTATTCAAAATAAATGGTGTTTTGATCGACGACACAGCCGATTTCCCGTAGCTCCTCCGATTCGATTCCTGTTTCTTCACGCAACTCCCTGACGGCGCATTCTAAAGGGCTTTCTCCCTGCAAAGCAGAACCGCCGGCTGTTGCCTCCCACATCCCGCCATAATGTTTTCTGCTGTCGCGCTGCATCAAAAGCCAGTCCCCATCCACATGCTTAACAATAACATCACATACAAGATGATACACACCCTCCGGAATCCTTTCTCCACGGATCAGCGTCATGTCCTTGATTTTTTCAAAATCTTTTGTATAGGCATCCCAAACTTCCATATGAAATCTTCTCCTGATTCTATTATCCGAAATAAATTCTGCCGACACGCGTCGAGATATCACAGACAAATTCATAATTGAACCGACCGCTCCACCCGGCAACCTGTTCTACGGTAAGCACCGCATCCTTGTCCCGACCGATCAGGGTAACCACATCCTCGATTTTCACATCCGGAATGTGCGTGACATCAACCATCATCTGATCCATGCAGACACGTCCGAGAATCGGCGCCTCCATTCCGTGAATCAACACCTTTCCTTTATTGGAAAGCGACCTCGGATAACCGTCCGCATAGCCGACACTGACGGTTGCTATTTTCATCGGTTTCTCAGAAATAAAGGTGCCGCCGTAGCTGATACTCGTTCCTGCCGGAACCTCCTTCACATGTACAACATGAGCCTTCCATTCCATCGCCGGCATCAGGGAAATATTCTCTTTGCACACCTCGTCAGACGGCCACAGACCATACGTAATAATTCCGGCGCGAACCATCTCGTAACGATAATCGTCAAAATCCATGATTCCCGCACTGTTGCAGCAGTGCTTTATCGGAATCTCTATATTCCGCTTCCGAAGCAGTTCTACCATCTGCGCGTATTTGTCTGCCTGTTCCTTCGTATAGGTCTTATCGGTTTCATCCGCCTTTGAAAAATGCGTAAACATCCCTTCAAGAACAATGCCCGGAAGCTTGGAAATTGCAGCAATCACATCGATATCCTCTTCTCCCGGAACAAATCCGATTCGTCCCATTCCGGTATCGACGGCAATATGAATCTTCGCATCACAGCCGAGAATACCTGCCGTATCGGACAATTTTCTGGCAGCATCATACGAATAAATGGTGGGAGTAATATGGTAAGCCAAGAGCTCGCCGTATTCCTTCGGCGAAGTATATCCGAGAATCAGAATCGGTTTACGGATTCCGCCCTCCCGGAGTTCCACTGCCTCACTTAAACAGGCAACCGCAAAATAATCCACCATGTGTTCCACATGGCGGCTGACCGCCACCGCACCATGTCCGTAACCGTCCGCCTTCACGACGGCAAGAAGCTTCGCATCGCCGATGCGCTTTCTGCACTCCGCAAGATTATTTACAATCGCTGCAAGACTAATATTCATATAACTGCGATAATATTTTTCCAAAATCGTAGCCCCCTTAATATTCAATCTCTTCAACCGGCATAGGCACCTCGTTCAGATATTCCTTCGTAATCCTTCCGCTCTTCACTTCGATTACTCTGTCCGCCATCGCTGTAAGCGCTTTGTTATGTGTAATAATGACCACCGTCATCTCCTGACTTCTCGCCGTATCCTGCAAAAGCCTCAGAACCTGTTTTCCGGTCTGATAATCGAGGGCGCCGGTCGGTTCGTCACAAAGAAGAAGCTTGGGATTCTTCGCCAGTGCTCTGGCAATGGCGGTTCTCTGCTGCTCTCCGCCGGAAAGCTGTGCCGGGAAATTGTTCTTACGTTCTCCCAGTCCCACCTGTTCCAAAACCTCGTCGATATCCCTTGCATTTTCGCAAATCTGCGTTGCGAGCTCCACATTTTCTCTGGTGGTCAGATTCTGCACCAGATTATAAAACTGAAATACAAATCCGATATCGTGGCGGCGGTACCTGATTAACTGCTTACGGCTGTATGCCGAGATGCACTCCCCGTCCAGAAAAACCTCTCCGGAGGTCAGCGTATCCATTCCGCCGAGAATATTCAGAATCGTCGTCTTACCGGCGCCGGACGCCCCGACAACAACGACAATCTCGCCCTTTTCCATGGAAAAGCTGACGTCCTGCAGCGCGTCGATTGTAACCTCTCCCATCGAATATTGTTTCTTAACATTTTGAAATTCCAGATAACTCATTTTTTATAAAATTCCTCCAACCGACGGAATGCTCCAATCAGATAGTTTTCGTTTCGGCCATCCTTTACGATATTGGTATTTTTCGTAACAAATGCCTCGAGCTTCTGCATATATTCCTGCTCGGATATATTGCCCTCGGCAACATAAGTCAGACCCTTTTCCCAGCTTGCCGTAAGCTCGGCATTCAACAGGGAACGTATGGAGGCGTTTACCACCTCGTAAATCATCTCTCCCAGAAGATGCGGTGTGACAATCTGGGTTTTCTTATTGAGCTTCAGATACTGAATCTTAACAAGCTTATTCAGAATCTCGGCTCGGGTCGCACTGGTTCCGATTCCGCTGCCCTTAATCTGCGCGCGCAAATCCTCATCCTCAATCAACTGCCCCGCATTTTCCATTGCAAGAATCAACGTACCGGAATTGTAGCGTTTGGGCGGTGAGGTTTCTCCCTCTTTTACCGCAAATTCCCGAACCGGCAGTTCCATCCCCTTCTTCAGAGCCTTAATTGCCTCAAAGCTTCCGGCGTCCAAAACCGTTTCCGTTTCCTTTTCCCCCTTGTCACTATCCTTCTTTTCCTCAGAGGAATTTTTCGCATCCGGCTGTCCCACAGCTTTAAGATACCCCGGATTTTCCAGAACCTTAAAGGTCGCAAAGAACTGTTCCCCGTTTCGTTTCATCACAATCGAAATCTTCTGATATTCTGCCGGCGGGTAGAATATCGACAGGAAACGTCTTACAATGCGGTCATAGACCTTTCGTGCCGTCGGACTGACACCGGAAAGCGCCGAAAATCCCTGTCCGGTCGGAATGATAGCATAGTGGTCGGTAATCTGCTTGTCGTCGGTATAGCGCGACTTTCCGATGGTCGCATAGCTGCCGAGTTCTTTTATCTCTTTAACATACTCCAAATACTGTGCCTGCGTCGCAAGTCCGCCCAGATTCCCGGTAATTTCTTTTGCAACCGCCGCAGACAATACTCTTGCGTCCGTTCGCGGATAGGTTACCAGCTTCTTTTCGTATAATTCCTGCACGATCTGCAAAGTCTCGTCCGGGCTGATTTTGAAGCTTCGGGAGCACTCGTTCTGAAGCTCGGCAAGGTTGAAAAGAAGCGGCGGATTCTTACGTTCCTTTTTCTTCTCAAGCTTTTCGATAACTGCCGTCATGCGTTCATTATCCGACAGCTCTTCCACCAGCTTGCGGGCATCCTCTTCCTTCTTAAAACCATTTTCCTTATACAGCAGCGGAGACTGAAAATACTCCGAACCCTCTACCGCTCTCCATTCTCCGGAAAACTCCTGTTCTCCGGTCAGAAAACTGCCGAGCACACGGTAAAACGGCGTCTTTACAAATGCACGGATTTCCCGCTCTCTGCGCACAACCATACCGAGAACACAGGTCATAACACGACCGACGGAGATTGCTCCCCGTTTCTCCAGTTTTAATGCATTTTGCACGGTATATCCGTATTTCAGGGTCAGGGCGCGGGAGAAATTGATACCCATCAAATAATCTTCCTTCGCACGCAGATATGCTGCGTCAGATAGGTTGTCATATTCCGAAAGGGGCTTGGCTTCCCGGATGCCTCTGAGAATTTCCTCCTCCGTCTGGGAATCAATCCAGACACGGCGGCGTTCCTTCTCCGCAGGCACCTGCGCCATCTGATCCACAAGACGGTAAATGTACTCTCCCTCCCGTCCGGAGTCGGTGCAGACATAGATGCACTCCACATCCGGGCGG
>DLOO01000079.1:10778-10916 GCA_002479645.1 Lachnoclostridium sp. UBA7482
GAACTGCCCTCAAGATAACCGTCCCTGCGGGACAAATCCTCCTTGAGCGCTTTTCCGAATTCCTGCGCCACACTTGGTTTTTCCGCAATAAATAATTTCTTGCCCATACATATTCCTTTATGCTGCAAAGCGTATGCA
>DLOO01000079.1:11004-11305 GCA_002479645.1 Lachnoclostridium sp. UBA7482
AGGATTTTCGCCGGAACGTCGGATACTGCAAACCTTATCAGCCATATAAAGACCGCTGCTTCGCAGCCCCTTCTCCTCGTTATGAATGAACGGCTGACCACCGCCGAGTACACATCCGCCGGGACATGCCATAACTTCAATGAAATCATACTGNNCGTCTTAAACTGCTTTTCTACGGCAGGAATTACCTCGTAGCGAAATTCCTGCGGCAAAAACGGAATCGTGGACAGCTGCCACCGTTTGAGCGCCGGATCGTACTCTTCCGGATAACTCATGGTAACCAGATGTCCCACACACCAGG
>DLOO01000079.1:11417-11565 GCA_002479645.1 Lachnoclostridium sp. UBA7482
TTTATGCTGCAAAGCGTATGCAATTACTGCATATCGTCCTTCCTATCCGGCGAGGACTTGCCGTAGTGAACGTGCAGGAGTTCATGACGCTTATCCCTGAGAATGCCGTCGTACAACTGTTTCATCAGAGGATTTTCGCCGGAACGTC
>DLOO01000079.1:11657-15053 GCA_002479645.1 Lachnoclostridium sp. UBA7482
TAACTTCAATGAAATCATACTGTACTTCACCGGATTTTACTTTATCAAGAACCTTGGACGCATTGCCGAGACCGCTGACAACAGCGATCCGAACCTCACGGTCCTTATAGGTTACGGTCGTCTCGCGAAGGCCTTCAAAGCCGCGGACTCCGGAAAATGCAATTCGCTGCAATGCAGTGCCGGACTTATCCTCTGTCAAATGACGAAGAACCGCCTCGGTTACACCACCGGTTACACCGAAGATAACGCCCGCACCGGATTTTTCATGCAGAGGGCTGTCCACTGCTTCCGGCTCAAGCTCCGGAAATACGATACCTGCCTCGTCAATCATACGGGCAAGTTCTTCCGTTGTCAGAACGTAATCGGTCATCGGACTGCCGTTTTCATCACGGAATTCCGGTCTTGCCGCCTCGAATTTCTTTGCGGTACAAGGCATGATAGCAACATGCACATGCTTCTTCTCTCCGCCCTTCTTCTGCTCCTTCGCANNCATCTGCATCGGAGAACGGCAGGTGGAAATGTTCGGCAAAAATTCGGGGTAACGCTTCTCCGCAAATTGAATCCAACCCGGACAGCAGGAGGTGATGAGCGGCAAATTCTCACCGGACTCCAGACGCTCAACCAGCTCCGCAGACTCTTCAACAACCGTCAAATCCGCACCGGTACTGGTATCATATACCTCGTCAAATCCGAGACGGCGGAGGGTTGCGACAATTTTACCCATAGCCTCTTCGCCGGTCTTAAGACCAGCGGCACGTCCAAGACCTACCCGAACCGCAGGGGCAACCTGCGCCGTTACAATAACATCCGGCTGGTCAATCTCCCTCGTAACCTTAGAGACATCATTTCTTACCATCAGCGCGCCGGTAGGACATGCCGCCACGCACTGTCCGCAGCCCACGCACGGAGACTCGGAAAGCGGCACTTCAAATGCGGTACTGATCGTCATCTTCGAGCCGCGGTGAGCAAAATCAATTGCACCGACATTCTGCACCTCGTTACAGGTACGGACACAGTCGCCGCAGAGAATACACTTATTCTGATCCTTTACGATGCAAAGGGAGGAATCGTCCACCTTCGGCTGTGCTGCCGTATTCGGGAAACGGACGCCCTCGATATGGAAGGTACGAGCCAAATCCTGCAGCTTGCATTTTTCATTACTTGCACACGTGGTACAATCACGGCAATGATGAGAAAGCAGCAGCTCCAGAATCACCTTACGGTAACGGCGAAGGCGCTCGGTATTGGTGCGGATGCGCATACCGNNCCGAAGAAATGTATTAAGTGCGTACCGGCCTTAGGCGGCGTGGAGCAGGCTGCCTCCAGACGTCCCTTTTCATCTTCAACCATACACATACGGCATGCACCGTAAATCGACAAATCGGAGTGATAACAAAATGTCGGAAGAATAATCCCAACCTTACGAATCAGTTCCAGAAGGTTTCTCTCCCCGTCGATTTCTACAGGGATATTGTCAATAAACATAAGTTCTTTCTTTTCCACAATATCAGCCCTCCTTCACTGCCTTAAACTTACAGGATGCAACACAGGCGCCGCACTTAATACATTTCTTCGGATCAATCTTGAACGGACTGCGAACCTGACCGGTAATTGCGCCGACCGGACAGGAACGGGAGCAAAGGGAACATCCCTTACATGCCGCCGGATCAATCCAGATGCGCTTGAGCTTCTGACAGTTGCCTGCCGGACAACGCTTCTCGTAAATGTGCGCTTCATATTCATCCCGGAAATACTTCAGGGTGCTGAGTACCGGAGACGGCGCCGTTTTACCGAGACCGCAGAGTGCCGTTGCGGAAATCGTCTCCGCAAGTTCCTCCAGAAGCTCAATATCGCCGTCGCGGCCTTCGCCTGCAACAATACGCTCCAGAATCTCCAGCATACGCTTGGTACCCTCACGGCAGGGTACGCATTTGCCGCAGGATTCGTTCTGTGTGAAATTCATAAAGAAACGGGCAACCTCAACCATACAGGTCTTATCGTCCATAACTACCAGACCGCCGGAACCGATCATTGCTCCGACCTTCTTCAGGGAATCAAAGTCAAGCGGGATGTCCAGCTGGTCTTTGGTAAGACATCCGCCGGACGGACCGCCGATCTGTACCGCCTTAAATTCACCGCCGCCCTTCATACCGCCGCCGATATCAAAAATAACCTCACGCAGCGTCGTTCCCATCGGAACCTCAATCAAACCGGTATTCTGAATGTTACCGGTCAGGGCAAATGCCTTTGTTCCGGGACTGTTCTCGGGGCCGATACTCTGGTACCAGTCGGCGCCCTTTGAAATAATCAGCGGAACGTTTGCAAAGGTTTCTACGTTATTGAGAACCGTGGGCTTATCAAACAAACCGTGCTCTACCGTTCTCGGCGGCTTAACACGCGGCATACCGCGCTTCCCTTCGATGGATGCCGTCAATGCACTGCCCTCACCGCAGACAAATGCCCCCGCACCGCGGTTAATATGTAAACGGAAGGAGAAATCCGTTCCGAGAATGTTGTCGCCCAGAAGTCCTATTTCCTCTGCCTGTGTAATTGCCATACGCAGACGGCTTACTGCAAGCGGATACTCCGCACGCACATAGATATAACCCTCTTTAGCACCACAAGCCAGACCGGCAATCATCATACCCTCAAGCATACGATGCGGGTCGCCCTCCATAACGCTTCGATCCATAAATGCACCGGGGTCACCCTCGTCACCGTTACATACGATATACTTCTCTTCTACCTTTTGGCGCTGTACCTGAGACCATTTGCGCCCTGCCGGGAAACCGCCGCCGCCTCGACCGCGAAGGTTGGAACGGGTAATCTCATCAATAATAGCCACGTCGGTCATCTCAAAAAGAGCCTTTTCAAATGCAGAATAACCGTCATTTGCCAAATACTCACGAATCGAGGTCGCATCAATATGACCGGTATGCTCAAGTACCATACGGGTCTGCTTCTTGTAGAAAGGGATGTCCTCCTGCTTTTTACAAATCTCGCCGCCCTTCTGGTAGGCCAGTCTTGCAATATGCTCCCCGCCGATAATCGTCTTGTCGACAATCTTCTCGCAGTCGCTTACTTTGACCTTGGTGTACAGGTATCCTTCCGGCTCAATACGAACCAGGGGACCCATTTCGCAAAATCCATGGCAGCCGCTCTTCTTAAGACCCACAACGTCGTCTCCGTGCGGCTCATGAGCCAGCTCCACGTCACATGCAATGCCGCGCTCGTCCATCAGTTCCTTCAGACGTGCATAAATATCCAATGCTCCGCCGGCAACGCAGCCGGTACCGCAGCATACCAAAATCTTACGCTTCTCACCATTGCCTGCACGCTTACACTGTTCGCGCAATGCTTTCAGTTCTTCACGATTTGTTATCATTCCGCAACAAC
>DLOO01000079.1:15145-15291 GCA_002479645.1 Lachnoclostridium sp. UBA7482
GAAACCGTCTCTACCGTAAAGAGAAGATCATCGGTTGTAATCTTCTTCTCGGAAAGCCCCAGCTGGTCTCTCAATCTCTCCAGAATCGGAATGGACTTTCTTACATGACAGGCCGTTCCGTCGCACACCTTGATTACATATTTGCC
>DLOO01000079.1:15376-15541 GCA_002479645.1 Lachnoclostridium sp. UBA7482
TAATGATACTCCTCCTGAATTGCCTGTAATATCGTAATGACATTTCGGGGTTCTCCCCCGTATTCGGTCACAATGGCTTCGACCTTATCCATCTCCATAATGTCCTTCTCCTTTCTGTAAACGGGCGCTGCCCTTTATTCCGGATGTCCGAAATCCGGCAAAATC
>DLOO01000079.1:15628-25031 GCA_002479645.1 Lachnoclostridium sp. UBA7482
CACAAAATGTATTGACAAATCATAAAAAATATATTGTAATTCAAGTTATATAACGCAAGTTATAATAGGAGGATAAAAAAATGCCGAAAGCAAAAATTACGCGGGAAATGGTGGTTGACGCCGCCTTTGAGGTCGCGAGGGCTACGGGGATTGAAAACGTCAACGCGCGCACCGTCTCGGAAAAGCTCGGCTGCTCAACGCAGCCCGTAATGTATCATTTCGCGAGGATTGAGGAGATGAAACGCGCTGTATACGAAAAAGCAGACCGTTTTCACTCGGAATATCTGATGAATATCGAAGATGCAGAGAAAGGCATCCTGCTCGGTATCGGACTGAACTATATCCGCTTTGCGATACGGGAATCCAATTTGTTCCGTTTTCTCTTTCAATCCGGTTTCGCAGTAGAAAACAGTCTTCTCGAAATGGTGAACAGCAGAGAGCTTAAACCCCTGCTCGATATGATGAGGGGCGAGATGAAAATGACCGTAAAACAGACCAAGGAAGTGTTTGTGACAATCGCGGTATTCACTCACGGATATGCAAGCATCATTGCCAACAACTCGTTGGAATACGACGAAAAGCTTGTCGCGTCGCATCTGGAGCGTGCCTATAGAGGCGCGGTCTTAGCCGTACAAAACGAAAAAGGGAGGGAATAAAAGTGAAGAAATTATACGAAAAAAGCGAATTATGGTTCGCAATCCTTTGGATCATTGCCTATGTTGTCTTATTTAGCGCGGCGGATAGTTTTTCAGAGTCTTTGGGATTTGAAAAAATCATTACTGCCCCGGTAAGCGTATTTTCAGCATTGTTTCTTTTCGTCTGGGTAAGAAAGCATGACCTGTCGGAAAAATACGGCTTGTGCTTCTTTAGGGGAAACCGGAAAACTTACTTATACTTTGTACCCCTTCTTTTGATTATGTCCGTAAATCTGTGGAACGGCGTTACAATGAATATGTCTGCTGCGGAAAATGCGTTATACGTTTTGAGTATGCTTTGCGTAGGCTTTCTTGAAGAGCTTATTTTCAGGGGACTTCTTTTCAAAGCAATATGCAAAAGCAATGTTAAACAGGCGATCGTAATTTCAAGCATTACCTTTGGTATCGGTCATATTGTGAATCTGCTCAACGGTGCAGAGGTTTTGCCTACTCTTTTGCAGATTTGCTATGCAACTGCACTCGGTTTTCTTTTTACAATTATTTTCTACAAGGGAAAGAGCCTCCTGCCTTGTATCGTTACACACGGTATAATCAATTCACTAAGCACTTTTTCCGTTGACGGTTCACAGGCGTATAATATGGTAATTGCCGCTGCGTTATGCGTTATTTCCGTCGGATATGCGTTGTGGATATTGAAAAGAGAGGGCAAAACCAAAAGCCAAGCATTGTAGAAATGTGCGTAACAGGCTATGGAGTCATGGATAACTCTATTTACAGAACTACCGATAAAGAAAAAGATGATTTGCACCGTCTTTATCCGAAAGAGAATCCGGGCGAAGGTTGGTTTGGTCGTGAAACCGCCGAAAGAATAATAAAAGATTTTTTTTCCAAAAAGAAAAACAGTTTGTGGGAGGAAAGACCATAAAGCAAAAATGTCAATCATAAAGGCATTTGCGTACAGAAACTTTGGGCGGCACTTGATGAATAGGAATGTAAGAAAAATCAGAAATAAGTAGTGCAGCAAAAACGACTTTGGGGCACCTTCCTTACGGAGGGTGCCCCAACTCTGTGTCTGTTCTTTGAAAGCTGCCTAGCGGATTTGAACCGCCGACCTCCGCCTTACCAAGGCGACGCTCTACCAACTGAGCCAAGGCAGCAATCACGATAAATATAATAGCACACGTTTTTTGAAAATGCAAGCGCTATTTTTAATTTTTTTTCGCGCTTTTTCCCGTTTTGCCGGAGTCCCTTCCCTCCTGCTCTAAAATCTCTCGGAATTTTGTTTTGATTCTGGTAACGGCATTATCCACTGACTTTGGTGTTTTTTCGAGTTTTCTCGCAATCTCCTGATAATTGCTGCCATCAATATAATCTTCAAGCACCTTCTTTTCCAGCGGACTGAGTTTGCCCTCCAGTGCTCCCAACAGCCGATCGGCCTCCTCCCGGTCGATTAACTGTTCCAAAGGTCCCACTTGTCCGACGCCATGCATAGACACCTGCTCCTGCTCAAGATATTCCGGCGAGTCAAAAGAAATGTATCCGTCCATTGGAAAATTCTTCTTGCGGTTTGCCGCTTGGATGGCATTGTAAATTTGACGTCTGACACACAGCGCCGCAAATGTGGAAAATGCTGCGCCGCTCTCCGGACGAAAGCTGCGAATGGCACGATAAAGCCCTATCATCCCCTCCTGCAGAAGGTCGTCCCTGTCCCCCCAATTCAGGAAAAGGGAACGGCTTTCCTTAAGCACAAGGCGCTTGTATTTGATGAGCAGATACTCCTCCGCCCCGCTGTCGTCTGCTGCCAGCCGACAAAGCTCCTCGTCATTCAGTTGTTCATAGGATTGTGCCATATGCCCTCATTTCTTATTTCTGCTGATATCTCTGTCGAAAAATCTCGTAGCCGAGAACGCCCATTGCCACGGATGCATTCAAGGAGTCAATCTGTCCCTTCATCGGAATCGCAACCGTAAAATCGCATTTTTCCTTTACCAGGCGGCTCACACCGCTTCCCTCGTTACCGATAACCAGACCAATCGGGCCGGTCATGTTGGCATGATACATCACATCTCCGTCCATATCGGCACAAACAAACCAAAGTCCCTCTTTTTTGAGCTCCTCCATCGTCTGCACAAGATTTGTTACCTTCGCAACCGGCGTATAATTGATGGCGCCGGCAGAGGTTCTTGCTACCGTTCCCGTAAGACCGACGGCACGACGCTTCGGAATGATAACGCCATGTGCCCCGAGCTGGTTTGCCGTACGAATGATTGCTCCGAGATTATGCGGATCTTCAATTCCGTCGAGAAGAATCAAAAACGGCTCCTCTCCCTTGTCTCTTGCCGCCTTCAGCAAATCCTCCACCTCGGCATACTCATAAGCCGCTGCCTGAGCAATAACGCCCTGATGACGACCGGTGCTGCTCATCTGATCCAAACGCTCTCTGGAAACAAACTGGAGGATGGTATCCCCTTTCTTTGCTTCTCTTACGATACTCTGAATCGGACCATCCTTGCAGCCGTCCTGAATGTACAATTTGTCAATGGTTTTCTCGGCGCGAAATGCTTCCAGAACCGCATTGCGACCCTCGATCATAAACTCTTCGTATCTCTGTTCTTCCATCGTTATTCCTCCGCTTTATTTCTGTTCTAAAATATCCACACCGGCCTTTACCATGGCAAGCATCCGCTCCGTCTGCCCGGTCAGATACCAGTATCCGCACAGCGCTTCAAAGCCCGTTGCCGTACGGTAGTCGGCAATGGTTGCATGCTTCGGCACCGAAAAGGATTTGGCATTTCTGCCGCGGCGGTAATAGCTATCCTCTTCCCCGGTAAGCTGCGGCAAAATCCCCTGCATAAGCTTCGCCTGGGCTGCGGCGCTTACATAGCGTGTTGCATGTTCGTGATGGTGATGCACCTGCATATCCTTCCGGCTCAAAAGCATGGAGCGGATAATCAGCTCATAAATCGCATCCCCGATATAAGCAAGGGAAAGAGGTGCGTAAGTACGCACATCCTGTCCCTCACATCCAAACTGTTCCTTTATCGACGCAATCAGATCAATTCCCATACAACACCTTCTCGAGTATCCTGAATCCGCACGCCCTTCTCCAGAAGCTCGGCACGAATTGCATCTGCCTTCGCAAAATCCTTTGCCTTCTTTGCTTCCTTACGCTCTGCAATCTTCTCCTCAATCCATGCTGCCAGAGAATCGTCCGCTGCGGGAGCCTGCTCTTCGGTCTCGACAAGCAGATGGATGGAAAGAACCTCATCAAAGCTTTCCGCCAGTGCGCGCTTAGTGGCATCGTTTGTATCAGCCTTGAGCATATCATACAGAACCGTCAGTGCAGAGGAGGTATTCAAATCGCTGCAAAGAGCGTCCTCGAATTTTCTGCGGTATTCGGCAAATACAGCCGCATCCACGGCGCCTTCCTTCGACAGGCCAAGGATACGCTTCTTGAGCTTACCGTAAGCTGCCGCTACCTGGTCAAGCACCTCGAAGGAAAATTCGAGCGGCTTTCTGTAATGAGACTGCAGGCAGAACATACGGTATACCATCGGGTCGTAGCCCTTGCTCTCCAGAAGAGATACGGTCAGGAATTCACCCTTACTCTTACTCATCTTGCCGGCCTTATCATTCAAATGATGCACATGCATCCAGTAGTTACACCATTTATGTCCGAGATAAGATTCACTTTGCGCAATTTCATTGGTATGATGCGGGAAGATATTATCTACACCGCCGCAGTGAATATCCATGTATTCGCCTAGATGCTTGATGCTGATACCGGAGCATTCAATATGCCAGCCCGGATAGCCGACACCCCAGGGACTGTCCCACTTGAGCGCCTGATCCTCGAACTTAGACTTGGTAAACCAGAGAACAAAGTCATTTTTGTTACGCTTATTCTCATCCACTTCAACATCATCACGAACACCCTGTAAAAGCTCCTCCTCGGTATGATTCGTAAGAACATAATACTCCTTCAGCTTGGAGGTATCAAAATATACATTCTCGCCGGATACATAGGCGTATCCCTTTTCAAGAAGCACCTCAACCATGTGAATGAACTCGCCGATGCAGTTGGTCGCGGGTTCCACCACATCCGGACGCTTAATGCAAAGCTTGCGGCAGTCCTCAAAGAATGCATCCGTATAAAACTGTGCTATCTCCATGACGGTCTTGTGCTCTCTCTTCGCGCCCTTTAGCATCTTATCCTCACCGGTATCGGCATCCGAAGACAGATGTCCGACATCGGTAATGTTCATAACACGCTTTACATCGTAACCAAGGTAACGCAGGGTCTTCTCCAGAATATCCTCCATCATATAGCTTCTCAGGTTACCGATGTGTGCAAAATGGTATACGGTCGGCCCGCAGGTATACATACCAACCTTACCGTCCACATTGGGAACAAACTTCTCAACCCTTCTGGTCAGAGTATTGTAAATGTACAATCGATTTTCCATATCCGTTACCTCTCCTATTTTACATTTTTCATCGTCAGCTGGATGCGCTTCTTCTGCAAATCCACAGACAGCACTTTCACTTCCACGACATCCCCTACACTGACAATTTCAAGCGGATGCTTAATAAAGCGTTCGGACATCTCACTGATATGAACCAGGCCGTCCTGATGCACGCCGATATCGACAAATGCTCCGAAATCAATAACATTACGAACCGTGCCCTTCAATACCATCCCCGGCTGCAGATCCTTCATCTCCATAACGTCGCTTCGAAGAATCGGCTGCGGCATATCCTCACGAGGGTCACGGGAAGGCTTCTCAAGCTCAGAGATAATATCCTGCAAGGTAATTTCACCGATTTCCAACTGCTTTGCAAGACCCCTGGCATCATGGATACGACTGCGGATTCCCTTAGCGCCGCCTGCCGCAATGTCCGCGTCACTGTACCCCATACGCTCTAAGAGCGCCTTTGCCGCCGCATAGCTTTCCGGATGCACGCTCGTCTGGTCAAGAGGTTCCTTGCCGCCGAAAATGCGCAGGAAGCCCGCACACTGCTCATAAGCCTTCGGACCGAGCTTCGCAACCTTAAGAAGTTCCCTACGGCTCTGAAAACGACCGTTTTCCTCACGGTACGTCACAATATTCTTTGCCAGCGTCTTATTGATGCCGGAAATATACTCTAAAAGCGGCGCCGACGCCGTGTTGAGGTCAACACCCACCTTGTTTACACAATCCTCTACCACACCGGACAAATTCTCGCCAAGCTTCTTTTGGTTCATATCATGCTGATACTGACCTACGCCGATGGCCTTCGGATCAATCTTTACAAGCTCCGAAAGCGGGTCCTGCAATCTTCTTGCAATGCTTGCCGCACTTCTCTGTCCGACATCGAAATTCGGAAACTCTTCGGTTGCAAGCTTACTTGCGGAATATACACTCGCTCCGGCCTCATTGACAATCACATAAGAAACCTTCTTGGGAATCTCCTTCAACAGCTCTACAATGACCTGCTCCGACTCACGGGATGCGGTTCCGTTGCCGACGGAAATCAACTCAACGCCGTAGCGGGAAATCAGCTGCTTCAGCACCGTCTTGGCCTCGGCGACCTTATTCTGCGGAGCGGTCGGATAAATTACAACGGTATGCAGTACCTTTCCGGTCGGGTCCACAACCGCCAGCTTACAGCCGGTACGGAATGCCGGGTCCCACCCGAGAACGGTCTTACCTGCAATCGGGGGCTGCATCAGAAGCTGCTCTAAATTCTTGTCAAATACCTTAATTGCGCCATCTTCCGCATTTTCGGTCAGTTCGTTACGAATCTCCCGCTCAATGGAAGGGGCAATCAGACGCTGGTATGCATCGGCAATCGTAAGCTTCAGATACGGTGTCGTATTGGCATTGTCTCTTATAATCACCTTCTTCTCCAGATATTCAATCACTTTCTCTACCGGCGCGGTAATCTTAATACCGAGAACCTTTTCCTTCTCGCCGCGATTTACGGCAAGCACACGGTAACCCGCCATCTTTGCCACCGGCTGCTCGAAATGATAATACATCTCGTAGACTGCATTTTCATTGCCTTCCTTCACTTCGGAGGAAAGCACCCCTTCCTTCATGGTCAGCTTGCGAATATATGTACGATATTCTGCCTCATCGGAAATGCTCTCTGCCAGGATATCCATAGCGCCCTGAATCGCAGCCTGCGCATCAGGAACACCCTTTTCCTCTGAGAGAAATGCCTGCGACTCCTCTTCCATAGTCCGGGTGGTCATCTGTAAAAGAAGGATATTCGCCAGACCTTCCAATCCCTTTTCCTTCGCATCCGTTGCTCTGGTACGGCGTTTCGGACGATACGGACGGTACAAATCATCTACCGCAACCATCGTCTCCGCAGCGGTAATCTGTGCCTTCAGTTCCTCCGTCAGCTTGCCCTGTTCCCCAATTGAGGACAATACCTGTTCCTTCTTCTCCTCCAGATTCCGAAGATATGTAAGACGTTCCCCGAGGTTCCGAAGCTGCTCGTCATTTAACTGACCGGTTGCTTCTTTACGGTAACGGGCAATGAACGGAATCGTGTTTCCCTCATCAATCAGCTTTACCGCAGCCTCAACCTGCCACAGCTGTACCGATAATTCCTTTGCAATTACTGCACTGATATTCATACTTTGCTTTTCCTTCCTGATTATCTTCTATCGCAGCCGCTGCAGCCGCCGATCATCTCACATGCACTTCTCATGGACTCAATCAGACAAACCGCCTGAACGGCAATTCCCTCGCCCGCTCCGGTAAATCCAAGCCCCTCTTCGGTGGTTGCCTTGATACTAATCTGATTCTGCTTGATGCCGAGCGCTTTCGCTATATTTTCCCGCATTTGCGGCAAATACGCTGCGAGTTTCGGTTGCTGTGCGATAATCGTTGCATCAATATTCTCCACATAATAAAGCTGCTCGGAAAGCAGGTCACGCACATGTGCCATCAAAACAAGGCTGTCCGCTCCCTTATATGCAGGGTCCGTGTCAGGAAAATGCTTCCCGATATCTCCCAACGCAGCGGCTCCCAGCATGGCGTCCATAATGGCATGTACCAGCACATCCGCATCCGAATGTCCAAGAAGTCCCTTCTCGTAAGGGATCGTCACACCCCCAAGAATCAATTTGCGTTCCTCCGCCAGGCGGTGAACATCATATCCGGTTCCGATCCTCATAATCCCCTCCTAACCGATCAGTTCCATCTGTTTTTTCTTGCTCTCCATCAAAATGGTATCGTAAACAGCAAGAATCGCCTCCCGGTGATTGCTTCCTGCAAGCATCGCAATTCTGCGAAGGAGCGCCTGCTCCCGGTCAGCATCATACACCGGAAGTTCATTTGCCTTCTTGTATGCAGCCACATCCATGGAAACATACATTCTCTGCTGCAAAAGTTCAACCAGCTTGCCGTCAATTTCGTTAATCTCTTTTCTGCATTCCTCAAGTGTCTTCATGTGAATGTCCTTTCTGTATGTAGAAGTATCTGCTCGAATTCCCATACGGAATCCGTTGCCATTTTGGTGCAAATGCAGTTAAAAAAATGCACAATCATTTACTGTTTTTCTTTGCTTTCTTTTCAACCTCTTTAATTGTCTGTAAATAGGACTCTTCAACAGGCGATAGATTTTGCACTATGTATTTCTGATATTCCTGTTTTGCTTTTTCAATTGCTTGATTATGACTAACCTTACCAACATCAGTCAACAAGTTTTCACCCGTTGTTTTTAATACGTTATCCAAATGTTCCACATAATCACTCATATACATGGGATTATGCCTCATCGCCTGTACTTCCGCAAAATCAAAATATCCTGAAACGATATTATTTAATATTTTCAGTTCCTCTTCGGTAAGATAATTCTTGGCAATTCCTATGTCCTTTGCAGTCGGAAAATCTCCGCTGAATGTGGTCAGTCCCATAAACGGTTTTTCGGAATCTGCCCGTTCAAAGATAACTTCTGCCGCTGTATGTCCGTGAGCAGCATAATGTAATTTGTTCTGTACCATTTTGAAAAACGCAATTGATTCTACACTCTTTGGGTCATAGTCAACGCTTGTCGCATAAAGGTCAAGCACTTGTCTGTACATTACCTTTTCGGAAGAACGGATATCTCTAATACGGTCTAATAGTTCTTTCCAGTAATTACCGCCACCAAGATTTTTCAGACGCTCATCATCCATGGTGAAGCCCTTTATCATATATTCCTTTAATCGCTCCGTTGCCCATCTTCTAAAATTAGTAGCAATTTTAGATTTTACACGATATCCGAGTGAAATAATCATATCAAGATTATAATGAACTATATTTCTTGCTACCGAACGTTTACCCTCAATTTGAACTGTTCGGAAATTCCGAACAGTTGACTCTTCCCCCAGTTCGCCCTCTTCGTAAATGTTTTTTATATGCTCACTTATATTAGCTTTACTGCTTTGGAAAAGTTCTACTAGTTGTGCTTGTGTAAGCCATACTGTTTCATCTACAAAACGCACATCAATTATTGTGTTACCATCATCCGTTTGATAAATGATAACCTCTCCCTGAGAATTTTCTTTATCCATTATAATCACACTCTGTACTTTCTACCTGTATTTTATTACCGTTTTTCAAATCAAAAGCCTGTTCATAATCCACACCAAGCGTATCAGCTATAGGCAACATTTCATCCGAGACTTTCGCTCGTGAAACTCTCACGTCTGGCGCGTGCTGATTTATCAGCTAATTTCCTTTCATGCGAGTATAGTCACGATTGGCATT
>DLOO01000078.1:0-23120 GCA_002479645.1 Lachnoclostridium sp. UBA7482
ATATCCTCAACTGACATACCGATCTTCCGAAGAATAATGATTTTTCTCAGCTTCTCAACATCTTCCTCTGAATAATCCCTATAACCATTTCCTTCTCTGCCGGGATCTATAAGTCCCTCTTTTTCATAAAATCTTACAGTTGCTCTGGGAATATCCAAAAGCTTTTCAACCTCTTTAATTGTCATAACAATTTCCTCCCTGTTTGGTTTGATATGGCAACTGTAAGCTATAAACAAGGTTTACAGTCAATAGGTTTTTTTTATTTTTTTCACATAAATATTTGTATAAACCCTCTTTACAGTTCTATTATTGCAGTCCAACTATGATTCAAAGCATTTGTCATTATCCGAAACAGCCTAGTTAATTAGCTCGAAAGAATACTTATTCTGCATTCTTAGCCAAGTTTTCGCATGCACGCACAATAGGAAGATGTGTCAGCACTGCTGACACATCTTCCTACCCGATATATTTTTATTAGGAATATCTGCCGGAATATCAGCAGTTTCCTTTACTCTTTTATTATAACTAATGTAATCCTCTATCGAACCATTCATTCCTTTTGCTATCCAGTTATGATGAAAATCGTTATATGCCTTTATGGGTTCACTCTGCATTTCCATGCCAAAAGTGCACATGTACATCGCTCATTATTCATTTTTCCAAGTCTCAGTTTCAGTTACCGGTGCGTAAGCTTCAAATAATCGCGAGTTTTCAGACTCTCCGTAAATCCGGAATTGTTTTTAATACGCTGGCAGTTCAATAAATGTTACCTGCTTACCATCGGCAACTCCGCAATACAACCGGCTATTATTCATTCCTATGTTCAAATAATGTTCTATTACATATTTCGCAGTATACGGCATTTCAAGAACATTTATTTCTGCAACATCAAACCATTGTAAAATACCTTCATTAGATGTCAAATTAAGTATCTTTTCATCTACCAATTCGGCAAAAAAATAATAGTTTTGCCGAATTTCGTCATTCGTTCTTCGCAATGTCACATATCGCATTTTAAGATTAGAAAGATCTTTTTCAACAATCCCTAATTCTTCTTCCAGTTCTCTTAATACACAGTGTTTGGGGGCATTCAACTCGCCTTCTTCAAAATGCCCTCCCGCAGAAGCAACCCACACATTATTCACAACTCTGCCACCTTGCCTGTAAAGCAGCAAAACCTTATTTTTGTGCAGCAAATAAACTGCTGTCATATTTCTCAATCTTTCACTCATAGTTTATATTTACCGCCATCTCCCTAATCGCCTTATCGCGGTACACCAAGTCCTCCCGCGCACCAAATCCGCGGCTCTCCCAGAAGCGGTTGCCGACTTCGTTATGTTCAAATGCGACCAGCGCAACCTTATTGATGCCAAGCTGCGCCAATGCCTGCATTGCCGCACCCACCAGCTGAGTTCCGACGCCTCTCGCGCGGCATTCCGGTTGAACCGCAGTATGGTAAATGTACCCCCTGCGTCCGTCATTTCCTGCCATGATAACACCTCTGATTCCGCCGTCCTCTGCAACAAAACAAGTTTCCGGATTTCGTTCCAGAAACCGTGCAATTCCTTCTCTGGAATCATCGAGAGTGTTGAGTCCCATGCCCGCGCAGGACAGCCAGAGGTCGTACACCTCGGCATAGTCGTCAATCGTCATTTTTCTGATAAGCATATTGCCTCCTATCTTCCCCCCGCAAGGTGGAATTCTCCCTATGAAGCCGGGCATTTTATAGGCTCGACTGATTTATATCTCTATATGTCACACTCCATACGGATAATAATGCTCTGCCTTCGACTGAAACTCCTTCAGATTACAAATCTTCATATTATCATCATACTCAGCAATAGTAACTCCATCAAAACCGTCCAAATTGCCCTCATAGTCACACTGAAAATACCACTCCGCGATAGCCGTATTTTCAGAAACAAGCACCCGCTTTATATCCCACTGCAAAACAGTTCCTTTCCGATTCCAATCCTCAAACCATCGGATTATCTGCTCAATGCCTTTATATACCGGACCATAACACTCGCTATAAATAATATCGTCGCTGAAAATCTCCTTTACGGTATCAATATCTTTATCCAGCCAACATTGAAAATATTTTCTGATAATTTCTTCCATATAAGTTCTTACCTCTTCATCCTCTCAATCGTTTCCTCCACAGAAATACATTCCGCATATCTGCCCCTCCACATAAACTCGTTATAATACTTATAGCTCTGCCCTCCTGTCATAAATGCGTTATCAAATGTAGAATTTGCATTTTCAAATGCGTCAAAGTTGTACAATACCGGATTGGTTATTGATTTCTGTGTATCCACTACTAACAGTACCATCTATTCTACCTCTTGCTTTCCTTATTTTCTCAGATTATTTCCCTTGTCAAAAAAAGCTTTCTCCGGCATATCATACTCCTTGTCTGTTTAATCATTTTCACGTCTCTGCTTAGCTTTCCCATACCTATAAAACATGCCATAAGATCATCATCGGCTGCAGATAATCAAATGCCTCCATGTTTCGCAGCACCCCGAAAACAAGCAATGCGGCAGTCACCAGCGCCAGCACTGCCGTTTCAATTTTCCCTGTATTTCTGCTTCCGCGGCGAATGTAAATCCATTCCTTCCCTGCCAGATACACAAAAAAGAAGGGCAGCAGAATAAACAGGAGGCGGTTGCTTCGATAAGCTGCCGGAAAGTCAAGGCGCAGCATTGATACGCACATACGGGAGATTCCGCAGCCCGGACAAAATTTACCGGTCACCGCATGAATCGGACAAGGCAGACCAACCTTAAAAATCGTAACCAGCAGAAAGTACAGCAGGCCGACACAAGCAACGGTCAGAATTTTAATCGCAGAATATCGTAAACGCTTCTTAACTTCAATGCGGCTTGTCTTTTCTTCCATCCGCCCCTCCTTTCCATCCGCATGGTACCGGACACATCTCCTATTCATTTCAAAATCTCGGTTGCTTATATCATGCAACAATACGGTTTTCCTCCAACCGCTTTACCGACCTTTTCAAACGCCGCAATCGATTTGGTTTCCGGTACGTATCTTGCTTTAGAAGGAGTGTCCGCCGCCTCCGCCCGAGAATCCGCCGCCTCCGCCCGAGCTACCGCTGCCTCCGCCGGAGCTTTTGCTCACCGGCGAGTACTCCGAGTCGGTACGCAAATAGACAACCTTCAAATTATCAAAATGATGCCGCTGTTTTGTCCCGCCAAGTACCGCAGAAGTGGATGGTCTGCTCTTATTTGAGATAAAGAGTATGTAGCCAAATACGCCAACCACTGCAAGCGCCATCGCAAGGAGCAGATTGCTGATATGCTTCATCGGCTGCGAAATTTTACGTCCCTCCAGAAGCGCATTGGCCTGTTCAAACACCCTTTTCGCACATTCGTAATAAGCTCCCTTTGTTGCATAGGTATAAACGTTATCTGCAATGGTGTTGCAATACGCATCGGTTACGGTACGGTAAACTTCACCGTTTGCCGAAATCCAAAGCTGGCGGGTAGACATATCAATCATAAACAGAATACCGCTGTTATTTCCAAAGCACTGAAGATACTGCTTCTGTGCATATTCCTTTGTGCTTGTGCCGGCATGATGTCCCTCCATAGAAACCGATACAAAGGCGGCTCCGCCATACGCGGTAATTTTATACATTTCCGCAAGGAGTCTCGTCTCCTCCTCCGGTTTCAAAAGGTCGGCGTCATCAAAAAGAAATACCTGATAACCAGTTTCCGTATTTTCCTGCTGCGCTGCCGGAACCCCTTCCCGTGTTACCGGAAAATCCTGACCGTAGTGTTCATCGCTCCACCGGTCAAAATCCCGATTTTCTTCCGCTTTTGCCTCGGGGATGACCGCCGCCCTTCCGAAGGACGCCGATATGCTCCATATGCCGATAAGTATAAGAACCGCCGACAACACGGCGCCACACAGAACCGCAGGACGGATCTTGCTTTCGCCGATATAACGCTTACGCACGATCATCACCGCCCTTCTTGTTAAACTGTACCGGTTTTCTGGTCGCAAGCATGTTGTGGTTACATGCAATTACCAGAAAAATCCACAGGATACACACAAGCACGGCAAGACAGGCGCCGTAATACCAGTAATCGTGAACGGGGGAAACGAGTATAATCGCCGTTGCGGCAACCACCGCGATTACCGTAGCAACTGCTGCAGTAAAGCCGGACATCTTCGTCCCCACAACTGCCAGGTTACTGTAGCATTTGCCGCTCATCCCCATGAAAACAAGGGAAACACATGCACATACGGCACTAAGTCCGAACCCAACCGGATGCCGGAACCCCATTCCGGATATTGCTGCATAAATTCCAATCGCTATGACGGCTGTAAAAACAATCGCTCCTGCTCCGGATTTTTTCTTCCGTTTTTTCGCGTTGACATGCTTCGCATCGTCACGTTTCATAATGTCATTGCCCTGGTGCCAGAACATTCCCATCGCAATCGCTGCCATGACGCTGAAGATGGGAACCATGGTCGTCGGCAGAAACGTAAAAATTGCCTCCAGCAGGAAATAAAGCGGCACAGTCAGAAGTGCTGCGCACAGGAGAAATTTACGAAAATCAAGCGGAAGATCCGCCGTGATTTTACCGGTCTGTCCGTTTACGGCTGCATAGGCGACACGATCCCCGTTTCGATATGACATGAACCATACCGGATACATGGTCTTCTCCGCACTGACGGTAATGGTTCCGCCTCCAAGCTTCTTGGTATCAATGGATACGCTCGAATTTTGTCTGCGAACCTCACGCGCCACCTGACGCATCGTCTCATGCTGTGCCTCACTCCGGGCATTTTTCTCGAATTCGCCCGGCTTCTGATCCGCAGCGTCGGCATAAAATCCGGCGAGATACCCTCCCTGAAACGGGATACGATCCTGGTTCCGGAACGGTCCCAGACTCTCGCTGATATCGTCGGAGAAGGTTGACGAGGAGTCATGCTCAAATCCCTCGTACGAGCTATCCATCTCACCGGAAGCCTCGTATATCTCCGTATATATGTAATCGCCCCGACGGTATGACTTACCTTTTCCGTTAACGCGGAAGTCGCCGGTCTGATTGACCTTATAAACATAATAAGGCATATAAATTCCGCGGAAGCTGTCAATATGCTCCGCATCCTTATATTCCTTCGGGAGAAAAAATGCCTTCCTGACAAACCTGGAAAAAATAGTTTTACAGTCTTCCTTTGTCTTTTGGAACGGGATAACGCACTCCGGCTTTTCCAGTTCCGTGAGACGTCCTGCCAGTTCCACCGGGCTGCCGCAGTAACTGCAAAATCCGGTCAGATCCTGACAGTCACCATAAATCGTTCCACCGCACTGAGGACAGGAAAATGCGTACAGGCTATACCCGTTTTGTGCCCGTCGGCCTTCTTCATCAGACAGATATTCTACGGTTGTAGAACTCTGATTTTCTCCCTCCTCCAACACTACCTCGGAAGCACTCCGGAAGCGATCTGCTTCCGCAACACTGTAGCTGGATTCGCAGTAATCGCACTTGAGCATCTGCGATTTAATATCAAAGCGCAGATATGCTCCGCACCCGGGACATCCAATCATGTTTGCCACCTCCTGTTAAATCTGTATCGTACCATAACTTCATCGGCGCTTCGGCAAAAGACTCGAAAATCTCCGCTATCCTCACTTTTGCCTTCACGTATATCGGGACTACGCCCCTCGTGATGCACACTCGCTTCGCTCGGCGCGGGTATAATTTCATGCACCAACTCCGTTCGTTTCTTATCGGAAAAATACCTGCAATGCATGGTACAAATGCAGCTGCCATGCCTTCATATCGTGAACACCGCCCGGAATAATAAAAAAGTCGTAATTTTCCTTCGGGCGAAGCTGCGGGCAGACAGGAACAGCCTTCGTCATAATTTCAATATGTTCTTCAAATGCGATATCCTGATCCCCGTTGCAGCAGAACAGGTACCGAAGCGGGAGTCCCTTTGCTTCTCCCTCGGCAAGTGTCTTACAGATACGCTCCACTTCATTGTCGCGGTTACCGAACGGACCGCAGCATCCGGAGAACGGACCATACCACGCAAACAAATCATAATTGTTATAAAATGCTGCACGATATGTGGTCATGGAACCGAGCGACAATCCTGCAAATGCACGATGGTCTCTTGTCGCAATCAGATTTGCCTCCGACACATCTCCGCACGCATAGGTGGAATATTGGCTTTCTACGGCAGGAATCAGGTCTTTGCGAAGCTCATAATGAAAATGCTCCGTTATGTAATCCGCATTCCGATCGGCTTCCTCTCCGCGATAATACGTCGGCGCCGCAATAATACACGGCTCACAGATACCCTCTGCCATCATATTGTCCAGAATCGTTACCGTATCCGGGAACCTCTTAAACCACCAGTCCTCGTTCACTCCGCCGCCATGAAGCAGATAAAGCACATTGTACTTTTTCTCCGAAGTATAACCGTAGGGCACATAAACCCAAGCGCCCTTGTGCATTTCGTGACCGTTCTCTTCATAAGTCTCAGTGTCGTACTCCAGTCTTTCCACCGTACCGCATTTGCCGCACTCTTTAAGCATTGCGGCAGGCATTTCAAAAACATACTCCATAAATAAACCCTCTCCTTTATCTTTTCGGGCAATCCTGCCCGCTTCAAGCATTTATATAATATCCCACACAAATACCACGCTGTCCTGTACCCGAATATCCTCCGGCTCAAAATTCATCTGTTTTGCCATCATAGGCGCAGCGACACAATCCTCCGCAAGGGCAAACCGCGTCGTTGAACATACATTCATTTCATTCCAATTGTAATCAATACTCATGAGCGTGCCAAGCTTAACACCGGACGCCTTACAGAGAAGCTCTGCCTTTTCACGCGCATTGACGGCAGCAAAAGCAAGCATCTCTTCATTGATTGCACTCGTATCCTTCACCGTAAAGGAAATATTCAGCTCCGGATTGGAAACGCATCCGGCAATCGCCGAAAGCGCTGTCGCCAGCCGTTCGCTGTCAAAGTCAAATGCCAGCTTCAAACTGTGGCAAACCACATATCCCGCAAAACGTCGCTTATACTGGCCGTTCTTGTCATTATAACCTTCATACTCGGTTCTGACATTGAAGTTCGTCGTCTTTAACTCGTCCTTCAAAAATCCCGCCTCAGCTACTGCCGCACGCAGCTGCTCCAGTTCCTTTGCCGCCTTCTCCACAGCCTTGTCATAAACCGTATTCTGAGATTCCAGCGTCATGGAAATTACAACATAATCCACCTTCGCTGTTGCCTTACCGATTCCCTTTACTGTAATTGTTCTCGACACAACCGATACCCCCGTTTCTTCTCCTGATATTTTTGCATTATTCCATAACTTCACCGGCGCTTCGGCAAAAGACTCGNNCTCCGCTATCCTCACTTTTGCCTTCGCGCATATTATACCATAAAGTACCGGGAATGTGTAATATTAGTTATGCTTTCCCGGCATTTTTTAGAGTTTGCGCTTAGGATGCGCATGTCTTATCCTGCTTATGACGTCCCGCAAGCAACCGCAATCCGACAAGCATCAGAGCCGGGAACGCAATAGCCGATAACAGTCCCAACTTGAGATTATCCCCGAGCGCCGTCGAAACGAATCCGACAATCGTAGGCCCCGAAGAGCATCCGATATCTCCGGCAAATGCCAAAAGCGCAAACATTGCCGTTCCTCCAAGCGGACACCGCTTTGCCGCGATGCTGTAAGTCCCCGGCCACATGGCGGCAACAGCAATACCGCATACGCCGCAGCCAAGCAACGACAAAATCGGAAGCGGCGACAACGTTACCATCAGATACCCAAGGATGCAGACAACCGCACTGACGCCAAGGTAGCGCTCGATAGAGTATTTGTCTCCAAGCCCTGCGCTGAGCACTCGCCCCAGCCCCATCAAAGCAGCAAAGAAGCAGGGTCCCGCCAAATCCCCGGTTGTTTTCGACACGTGTAGACCCGTTTCCGCAAGGGCAGAAGCCCACTGACTGACCGCCAATTCCGCCGCTCCGCTGCACACCATCAGAATCACAAAAATCCAGAATAATCCGCTCTTGAAGAGGTTTGTTATGGACATGCCCTCCCCTTCGGCGGTCAGCGTGTTAATCGGCACAAGCATAAAATAAAAGATATTAAAAAACGGAACAACTGCCCACATGCACGAAATCATTTTCCAGGATTCGACCCCAAAGACGTGAAACAGCGCCGTAGAGCCAAGCACAACCAGCACGGAGCCCCAACAGTAGAAGGAATGCAGAAGGCTCATGGCTGCGGATTTGCCCTCCGTCGGGCATGCCTCCACAATCGGACTGATAATTACCTCCGCCAAGCCTCCGCCGATGGCATAAATAACGACCGCAATTCCGATTCCGACATACGGCTCGGAAAACAGCCCCGGCAGCACGCCAAGCAGCACCAGACCGGTTGCCGCAAAGACATGCGCAGCGACCGCGCTGACACGGTAGCCGATTCGGTCAATAAACTTTGCAGAGAGTAAATCGACCAGAATCTGGGTACAGAAATTGATGGTTACCAGCAGCCCGATTTTCGACAGGGAGATGCCGTATTCCGTATGGAAGGTCACGAACAATAACGGTGCGAAATTGTTGACAATCGCCTGAGTAATATATCCAATATAACTCGCGGCTATCGTATGCTTATAACTCGTTCTGATACTCATAAAATTCCTCCTTCGCGCATTTTTAGCCTTACTTCTATCGGTTGCCCGGATGGATGGCATCTGTGCTTTTCCTTATCGGTTAGTCATTTAATAAAAAATCCGTCAGTTTCTTTTGCGGATGTTCCGAATCCCGGTTAAAAATGTTAATACGGTTTTCATCCGCACTTCGGTCCTTAAATGCCGGAAATAAAAAGCCCCATTCCGGCGCGCCCGGCTCATAGTCCCCCAAAAGCGGACACACGGCGCAAAGAAGGAAATGATACACCTCCTCCGACTCCCACAGGCTCTCCTTGTCCTTTGCTTTTAACGGAATATCATAAGCGCCGTAAAAGAAAAACACCGCATACTCTCCTCCCGCGCGATACCTGCTGCCGATTTCCTCATACAAAATGTCAAGGAAGGCATCATTTTTCAGTCCGCAATCCCGGAGGGCGCTCAGCAAACGATATGTATTACCCTTCTCTCCTGCCGGATATACCGCCTCCTTCAGGCAGACGTTCGTCTCCGAAAAAACGACTGCCTTAGCAATTTCTATTTTCTCCTTCTGCTCCGGAACCGACAGGTTTTGAAAATGCTGATGAAAGGTTCCGTCTGCAAATCCTTCCTCATCCATGTACGCCCCCGCAATACGACTGAAGCAGTTTCGCCGGAGATTCATTCTTCTGGTCAACTCCAGCATATCATCTCTTGAAATACTCACAATATCCTCCACTGAAAAAATCTCTCATAAGCAATCGAAAAACAGGAACGAAACTTTACGCATCCATCGAGTGCCAAAGACAGTATACCGTCATCCATCCAAAAAAACAAGTCTCCGCAGCACACTCGCCGCGTCCATAGAATAATAAAGAGTTTCGCTCGNNCGAGCGCGTGCCGATTTATCGGTCAGTTTCCTCTCGCACAAGTATCGTCACGATTGGCATTTATGCCATATCGGGACACATCCATAGCGGAGCGTTCTTATTCCATGGGAAATTCATTTGAATTTCCCATGGAATAAGAAAAAATCCGGACTGCTTCGTGCAATCCGGATTTTCTGTTTTGTCCGTGCGATTACTTTGCACGATTACATTTTTCTCCGACGCAATCTTCTTGCCGTCACAAACAAGATCATACTGATTCCCAGGAACGCAAGCGGCAGGCGGAATCCGCTAAAACTGTCTCCCGTCTTCGGTTCGTCCTCTCTTCGGTCATCAATCATCACGACTCGCTGTCCATTGGAAATCTGGGTAACTTCAAACGGCACATCATCGGCAAGCTCATAACCGGGCGGCGCCTTCAGTTCAACCAGTCTGTAATTTCCAAACGGTAATCCCCTTAAAATCTTCTCGGTTTCTTCACTGGTAAAGGATGCCACCAGATTTCCGCTCGAATCATAAACTGCCAGCAACGCACCGCCTAAGAACGCGCCCCCGTCCGTCAGCTTCGCAATTTCCACACTGGTTTCTTCGTTTACCACCGTTACCGTTGTTACGGTTTCATCCTCAGCAACGGTAAATGCAATTACCTCATCGCTGAGGACATAGCCATCCGGCGCCTGAAGCTCCTGCAAATAGTACGTACTTCCTGCTGCCAGCATTGCCATAAGCTCCGTTGCTTCCTCCTCCGTACACCATTCTGCCATAATGATTCCGCCGGAGTCCGTAAGTCGAAGCGTTGCCCCCGAAAGCACTTTCTGCGTTCCTGCCGCAATCTTTCGGATAATGATTCGGGTATAATCATCTTTCATGACGATACGGTTCCATTCCCCATCCTTACGTACAGTAAACGCAACATCCTTTGCAACAATATAGCCCGCCGGCGCACTAACTTCATGTAAAGTATATGTCTTGCCGGCAACCAGTCTTGCAATCAGCTCATGTGCCAAACCATCCGAAGTCCATTCTTCAACAACCTGTTCCCCATCCAAAATCTGCAGCACAGCTCCGATAAGCGGCTGTCCGGTAAGCTCGGAAATCTTATCAATCGATACTCTTGTCGGCGCATCCTTCATCGTTACCTTGTTAATGGTACCGTCCGTATTCACCGTAAATGTCACACTCTCCGTGAGCACATAGCCGTCCGGCGCTGCCGTCTCGGTCAACACATAGGTGCGTCCCGCAACAAGCTGCGCCTTAATCTTTGTAATCTTTCCTCCGGTCGTCCATGATTTGACTGTCTTTCCGGTTACCGTGTCTTTCAGTTGCAGTTTAGCGCCTGCAAGTTCCTTGCCGTCTACGAGGCTCGTTTTGCTGATCCATACTTCTGTGTACGGGTCGCTCATTACAATCTCATCTACGCGTCCGTCGGTACTTACGGTGAATTCCCTGTCTTCCGCCGCAAGATAACCGTCCGGCGCGGAAACCTCGTGAAGGACATACGTTTCGCCCGCGGTCAAACGCGCAATAAGAATGTGCTTTTCTATTGTGGACGTCCACTCCTCAACAACCTTTCCCTTACGGTCAAGAATCTGCATTAGAGCACCCGCCAGAGGCTTTCCCGTCGCTTCCGAGATCTTCTGAATCTCAACCTTGGTACTGTCATCCTCCATCTCCACCTCCACGACCGTACCATCCGCACTAACCGTAAAGTAAATATCCTCAGCCAATACATAACCTGCGGGTGCGGAGATCTCATGCAGCCGATAGGTTGCTCCTGCAATCAAAACACCGCAGATTTCCTTTTCCTTCCCATCGGTTGTCCAACGCAGAATCTCCTGATCGCTTTCATCATAGATAGCCAGCACCGCGCCGCTAAGCCCCATATGCTCCGCCGCACTTACCTTACTCTGAATCACAAGGGTTGGATCGTTATATGCGGTAATTGCTATATTCTTCACCTCGCCGTCAGCCGCCATGCTTTCATTCCAACAAAACGGCTGCCCTGTTGCCTCGTCAATGTTACAATAGCCATCCGGCGCTTTTGTTTCCACAATACGCACTTTTCCGAGATTATCATCCGTATATTGAAACTGCGCGCGGTCTCCGGTACAGTCAACTAAACCATAAACACCCCGCTCCTCGCTTTCGCGCAGAAAATACGCTTCCGATTCCCGATAGCCGCCTTCGGCTTCGCTCCACACATAAAATGCGAACTCCGCCCCGGAAAGCTTTCTTCCGTTTTCGGCATCGACTTTTGTTATGGTAATATCTGCAAATTTCGGCGTGGGCGTCGGAATCGTTACCGTCACGGCTTTGGTAATTACCTGATATACATCGGTCATAGCGATAAACAGTCTCTGACGGCTTTCCATAGAAGTCCGGCTGCCGAAAAAACGAAGGGAAATATCCGATTTATTGGTATAGCCATTTACCGTGTAATCCATATTTTTCCCTGCATATACCGCAGGAATCCTAAGCTTCACGATTGCTCCGTCCAAAATCTTCTCCGAGCTTCCACGACTGACGCTTTCCATCACCACATCCTTCGGAAGGGTAATTGTCGCATATGTGCAGTTTATCAGATTTACCTGAACCTCGGCATAATAATCTCCTCCGATATTTTCGGGCAGGCGCAATTCTCCGTTTGCAGAGGCAACCGAAATCTCTGTAACCACCCCCGACTTTGCCAAACGAAACAGTGAAATTGCAGCATCATAAACGGCCTTCGCACCGGTCACGGTACCCGCCTTAATGCGTACAACACCCGACATCGGTTCCGGATTATACATACGCGATACGCTATAATCCGCACCCTCCTGCTCCTTGCGGTAGGAAAGCCACATGCGTAACGCCATCTGCGTTGCCGCCTGTGCCTGCACGGCGGTCAGACTTGTCCCTGCAATCTTATTTGTATAAGGGTAACCGTTTCGTACAATCTCCCGGATACCCGCCAGGGCAGTCTCGGAATACTTCATCCCGGACTCGGAGATGGTATCATACCTTCCGCCCTCCTGTGGGTTCGGCTTAGATGACTCCACACAGTAAGCCGGCATTCGCTTACCGTCTACAGTAATAAAATGAATATAGTTGTAATTTGACAGCCACTCACCTGCGGATGATTCCTTTACCAGAAAATACGGTTCCGTTACGGCATTCTCCGTAACTCCGCTGTACTCCGCTGCAAGCGTCCTGCCTCCCTCTCCCCATGCTGCCGTAAATATCATCCATAGAACCAGCAGCAGAGAGATTATTCTGTTTTTCATAAAATAAAAATACCTCCTACGTTACGATAGACAAATGCAAAAACAGGCCTGATTTTCACAACTCGTCAATTTCAATCAATAATAATCAGGATAATATCAAAAGGAAAGGAAATGGTGAGACGAAATGTCTCGGGAAATTGGATACTTTCCGGAAGTGAATACCTGAAGAAAGGGCAGCTGCGCCGTTTTCGTTTATACTTTATCACACACCATCGTGCTTGTCAAGTGCATTTTATGTGTATTGCACGTTTTTTCACAAGAGAATGAATTGCAAACCGAGATTCTCGTTTGTAGTCGTTTTATTGAACAGCTTATTGACTTATGAGAAAATTTGTAACATAATTCAAATGTATAAATATAGAACTAACTAATCGTGAGGTTTACAATGAAAAAGAACTCAATCTTTTTAGCAATTTCTATCGTAGCTTTTCTGTTGACATTTGTTGCACCTATATTTCTTGGTATTTTTTTCAAAAACGACACTCTTATGTGGAAAAGTTTTTGCTTATTCTCAGCTGTTTCGATAGTTAGTTTTTTAATCTGGATAGCTTTATTGATTATTGATAAAACCAAAACAACTGAGATAATATCTAAAAGTAGCCGCCAAAAGCACATATGTTTTACAACTATTGTTGTAGTATTTATACTTGTACTAATATTTCTTAATTTACGAACACCCTAATGGCGATACCTCAAAGTTCCTTTTTTGCTCTTTTTCCGTTGTTTGAATAAAAAATCCGAGACTCACAGTTCCCCGTGAATCCCGGATTTTTTTAGGCTGTTTTTTTACAGCGCCTCTCTCATCGGAAATCCGATACTTATTATGAGAAACTACCACCTGTGCGGTTGGACGCTCTAAAGAGCATCCAACCTGACTCCTACATTCACAAAACTCGCGCTTACGCGCTTCTCCGTCTGCTTACGCATCCGCGTTTTGCTCATTTAGGAGTGGATTGCAACCGCACAGGTGGAAAATGTTACTTGAAGTACTCAACGCCGCTCTCAAATATCAGCTGGTTCTGATCACCGGTAATGTTCATGGCAACGCCGACACCGCGACGCTCGGAATGAGCCATTTTACCGAGAACACGACCATCCGGAGAAGTGATACCCTCGATTGCCCAGAAGGAGCCGTTCGGGTTAAAATCCTCATTCATGGTAGGATTGCCGTCCGCATCTACGTACTGCGTTGCAATCTGACCGTTCTCATACAGCTTCTTAAGCCATGCGTCATTTGCCACAAAACGGCCTTCGCCGTGAGACGCCGGGATGGAATATACACCGCCGAGGACTGCCTTCCGGAGCCAAGGGCTCTTGTTGGTAACAACCTTGGTGTAAACCGACTTGCTGATGTGACGGCCGATGTTGTTCATAGTCAGGGTCGGGCTGTCCTCCGTCTGAGGAGTAACCTCGCCGTAAGGTACAAGACCGAGCTTAATGAGAGCCTGGAAACCGTTGCAGATACCGAGTGCCAACCCGTCTCTCTCCTTAAGAAGAGCATTTACCGCATCACTGATACGGGGATTGCGGAATGCGGTTGCGATGAACTTACCGGAACCGTCCGGCTCATCACCTGCGGAGAAACCGCCCGGGAACATGATAATCTGCGCTTCCCTGATCGCCTTTTCAAATGCTTCAACGGAATCCTTGATGTTCTGCTCATTCATATTCTTAAATACAACCGTATTTACCGTCGCGCCTGCCCGCTCAAATGCAAGCTTGGTGTCGTACTCGCAGTTGGTACCCGGGAATACCGGAATGAATACCTGCGGCTTTGCAATCTTATTCTTAGCAACATAAATGGTCTTTGCATCGTAATTCCGGGTAGGAACTTCAAGCTTCTCGATTTCTGCTGCTACAGAAGACTTGGTAGGGAATACCGTCTCCAGAGTTCCGGTGTAAGCGGCAAGCGCCTCATCGAGGGAAATAACCATCTTGTCCGCATCTTCTCCGCACTCATGGCAGCTCTTCCTGCCCCAGCTCAGAGTGCCGGTATCATTGGTGCGGCCGACCTTGCGATAAGCGATACCGCAGGCGTCGAGCATAGCAAGCTTCTCTTCGTCCATTTCCGCGAGGATGCTGCCATACATCGGAGCAAATGCTTCGTCCATGGTTACTTTGCCGCAAAGCTTTGCGCCAATTCTGTTACCGAAGGACATCTTGCTGATTGCCTCTGCAAGACCCTTTGCGCCAAGCGCATACAGGGAGCGGAATGCGCCCTGACCGGCAAGTGCGTGAATCTGATCGTACATTGCCATTGCCTGCTCATAATTCGGAAGGTCATATTCATCTCTTGCCATCTCGAATAGAATCAGACGACTGTCGGCAGACTTAAATTCATTCGTTACGACGTCGGAACGCTTTGCAACATTCACGGCAAAGGAAACAAGTGTCGGAGGAACATCGATATCATCGAAGGAACCGGACATACTGTCCTTACCGCCGATGGAAGGAAGTCCCAGCTTGGTCTGTGCCCGGTAAGCGCCAAGGAGCGCTGCCAAAGGCTCGCCCCAACGCTTCGGATCATTGCCGAGACGACGGAAATACTCCTGGAAGGTAAAGCGAATCTTACGGAAATCACCGCCTGCCGCTACAATCTTGGCAACGGAAGTCATTACTGCATAAGAAGAGCCGTGGAACGGGCTCCAGGAAGAAAGATACGGGTCATAACCGTAGCTCATCATAGTAACGGTATCGCACTGTCCATCCAGAACCGGAAGTTTTGCAATCATGGTCTGGGTAGGAGTCATCTGATATTTACCGCCGTAAGGCATGGTAACGGTAGCTGCACCGATGGAGGAGTCGAACATTTCAACAAGACCCTTCTTGGAGCAGATATTCAGGTCAGACAACATGGTAAGCCAAGCCGCCTTTCTGCCTGCGGCAGTATCAGCGGTCTTACCGAAGCCGCCTTTTTTGGCGACGCTGTGCGCCTCGTAGGAAACGGCCTTCTTAAAGAAATTATCCTCTGCCTTCGGCATGGTTACTACAGCAGTAGTTTCTTGATGCGCCCCGTTTGTATCAAGGAATGCGCGGCTGATATTTACGATTTCCTTATCTCTCCACACAAGAACAAGACGAGGCTCCTCGGTTACCTCTGCAACTACGACAGCTTCAAGGTTTTCCTCCTCGGCATAAGCAAGCATGGCGTCGACATCCTTAGGAGCTACAACAACTGCCATACGCTCCTGGGACTCGGAAATAGCAAGCTCGGTTCCGTCAAGACCTGCGTATTTCTTCGGCACCTTATCGAGCTGAACACGAAGACCTGCTGCCAACTCGCCGATTGCTACGGATACACCGCCGGCACCAAAGTCATTACATTTCTTAATCTTGCTTGCAACCTCTTCTCTGCGGAACAATCTTTGCAGCTTACGCTCGGTAGGCGCATTACCCTTCTGAACCTCAGCGCCGCAGGTGTGAATGGATTCGGTTGTATGCTTCTTGGAGGAACCGGTTGCACCGCCGCAGCCGTCACGACCGGTACGACCGCCCATAAGGATGATGATATCCCCGGGATCGCTGTTCTCACGAATAACGTTCTTTCTCGGAGCAGCGCCCATAACAGCGCCGATTTCCATACGCTTTGCTACATAATTCGGATGATAAATCTCATCTACCAAACCGGTTGCAAGACCAATCTGGTTACCGTAGGAGCTGTAACCCCTGGCAGCGCCGGTAGTAAGCTTTCTCTGCGGAAGCTTGCCTGCAAGTGTGTCCTTCAGGGATGCAGTCGGATCTGCAGCACCGGTCACACGCATTGCCTGGTAAACATAACCGCGTCCGGACAGCGGATCGCGNNCCGAGACAGGTAGCAGCGCCGCCAAAAGGCTCGATCTCGGTCGGATGGTTGTGCGTCTCGTTCTTGAAGAATACAAGCCACTCTTCGGTAATCACTCCCTGCTCGCCCTTATCGATGGTAACAGGAACGACGATAGAGCAGGCATTGATTTCGTCGGATACTTCCATATCCTCAAGCTTGCCCTCTGCGCGAAGCTTCTTCATGGCAAGAAGCGCAACATCCATCAGGCTGATGAACTTGTCCGTACGATCCTTGTAAAGAATGGTTCTTGCCGCCTGATATTCGTCAAATGCCCCCTGAATCGGCGCCTTGTAATCACCGTCTTCAAAGGTAATATCTTTTAATTCGGTAAGGAACGTGGTATGACGGCAGTGATCGGACCAGTAGGTATCCAGTACACGAATCTCGGTCATGGAGGGATTCCTCTTCTCTTCCCCTGCAAAATAAGTCTGAATAAACCGGAAATCGCGGAAGGTCATTGCCAGATTGAGGGAGCTGTAAAGCTCCTTCAGGCTTGCTTCGTCCATCTCGATAAATCCGTCGAAAATCCTAACATCTTCCGGAACATCGAACTCAGCAACCAAAGTCTCGGGCTTACGCTCATCGGTTTCTCTGGAATCAACCGGATTGATACAGTAGCTCTTAACACTTGCAAATTCTTCATCGGTCAAAGGTCCGCTTAATACATAGGTCGTCGCGGTACGAATAATCGGCTCCTCGGATTCATTCAAAAGCTTCACGCACTGCTCGGCAGAGTCTGCTCTCTGGTCGAACTGACCGGGAAGATACTCTACGGAGAAAATGCGGTTTGCCAGAGCAAGCGGGAACTGCTCTTCATACAGCTCGTCTACCGGCGGCTCGGAAAATACGGTTCCCAATGCCTTACGGTAAGTCTCCTCGCTGATATTCTCCACATCATAACGAACCATAACGCGTACGCTGTCCAAAGTGTCAAGGCCGAGATAGCTCTTAAGCTCTTCGTAAAGCTCCTTCGCGCGTACAGCGTAAGGCTCTTTTTTTTCAACATAAATTCTTCTTACCTGTCCCATAGTTACCTCCTAAAAGAATCGTGTATATTTTATTAACTATCCACAGTATAGCACACGCCGTATCATAAAGAAAATTAATATATATTCGACATTTTATAAGTTAGACTTATAAATATTTTCGTAATTCGGGTTGTAAAATAAGACCGCATATTGTATAATCCAGTACGGATAAATGCATACCCGCTTTTTATCTGAACACAGAATTTCGCCGCAACTGCGGCAACTGCATTTTTACGTTCAAATTACATACTTTTCATATACGAGGAGGTATCGTTATGATTTACAAGCTGCTCGGAAGCACCGGCTCCCACTATTGCCTGCTGGCATGCTTTGCCCTTGCTTTCCTTGGCACCATTTGCCTTTTATCCTGGTTGAAAAATCTTCTCCCGGTCGACGGCGGAAAGGAATTTGCCGTAAACGGTGAAAAATCCAAGGGCAAACCCAGAGGCGCAGGTATCATTTTCATTCTCGTCTTCGCAATTTTATCGTTCCTTCTGCTGCCGGCTGACAACGAAGCAATGATTTATCTTCTGATGCTGGTCGCTGCCATGCTGACCGGTTATCTCGACGATGCCAGCTCCAAGCCCTGGGGGCGTCTGAAAAAGGGGCTTCTCGACTTTGTGATCGCAGGCGTCTGCGCCGGTACATATATAAATTTTAACGGAAGCTCCTTCCGTCTCCTTCCGGACGGCGGCACCATCGAACTGCATCCGGTTCTTTTTTGCGCACTCGCAATTATTCTGATTTTTGCGGCAATCAACGTGGTAAACTGTACCGACGGCGTTGACGGTCTCTGCGGTACCATCGCATTGGTTTCCCTGCTTTCCTTCTATGTTGTATTTAACTATCTCGGCAAGGAATCCGTCGGTGTAATCTCCGGTTCCGATGCAGCTCTTTACGGTGCGATGATTATTACCTTCCTGTTGAGCCTGATGGGTTATCTGTGGTTCAACGCATCTCCCAGCCGTCTGATGATGGGCGACGCCGGTTCCCGTGCTATCGGTCTTTTTGTTGCATTGTTAAGCCTTCGCTGCAGTATGCCCTTTTTGTTCCTTCCGCTTTGCCTCGTATTCATCGTTGACGGCGGTATCGGACTTGTGAAGATTATCTTAATTAAGCTTTTCCGTCGCCCGATGCTCAAAAAGATCCGCACGCCGCTCCACGATCATGCCCGTAAGGTAAAGGGCTGGTCCGATACCCAGACCGTATTCCGTCTGGCAATTATTCAGGTGGCAGTTTCTATTCCCGTGCTTTGCGCTCTATTCATGTAGAATCATGATTTGAATGTATTTTGCCGCTTTTGTTCCAACGTTTTCCCGTCCCTTTGCCCAACCGGGCTGTTCTATGAAAATGCACAGAAAGGAACTGTTCGCATGGATGTCAGTTACGAATTATATAAAGTTTTTTATCGCGTTGCCAAATCCCTGAGCTTCTCTGAGGCGGCAGCCGAGCTTTACATTTCCCAGTCTGCGGTCAGCCAGTCGATTAAGCTTCTTGAAAAAAGACTGGGACAGGTTCTCTTTGTACGAAATACCAAACGCGTTGCGCTGACCCCGGAGGGCGAGCTTCTGTTAAAGCATATTGAACCGGCTATTCAGCTGATAACCCAGGGGGAGAACCAGCTGACGCGTGACAGCGTGCACGGCGGCAAACAGCTTCGTATTGCTGCAAGCGATACCATCTGCCGGTATTTCCTGGTACCGTATTTTAACGAACTCCACCGCCGATTCCCGCAGGTACACATCAGCATCATTAACGGAACCTCGCTGCGCTGTGCCGAGCTTCTGGCAAGCGGGCAGGCTGATTTCGCCGTTGTCAATTCTCCCAACCCGGCTCTGGCAGGCAATCCGGAGATTCGCAAGCTTCGGGAATTTCACGATATTTTCGTCGGCAACCCTGCATATTTCCCTGACTGCTTCAAAAGCAAAAGGGAAAACGCCCCAAAGGTTCTCTCTCTAAAGGAACTGATGAATTATCCGATTCTGATGCTCAGCAAGCGTTCCACTACCAGCACGTTTTTACATGAGCAATTCCAGAAGCATTCCCTGGATCTCGCGCCTTCGATTGAAATCAGCAGTAACGATTTGCTTCTTGATCTTGCCAAAATCGGTCTGGGCATTGCCTGCGTCCCGGATTTCTGCGTGCCGGAGGATTCCGAGGATCTGCGCCGTCTCTCCATCAAAGAGACGCTTGCAGCACGAAAGCTCCTCCTTGCCTACGATAACAAGCTTCCGCTTTCCGAAGCGGGCAAATGCTTCCTCGAGCTGCTGTCAGCAACGGCATACATTCCCTCTAAAGAATAAAGCGCGTAGGCAGCCTTCCCGCATTCGGAAAGCTGCCTATGCGCCTTTTCTTTGTTATTAAGCTGTTTCAGAACTTTTTCTTACTTTTTCCCGGTTACTGTGTAGCTTCCCATTTGCAGGCTGTCGTATGCCTCGGTGGTATTTACCTTGTAATCCTTTTCCATCTTCTCATAAATCTCGGAAATATCCTTTGCCTTTGCAGACTCAATGGCGTCCGAAACCGCATCCTCATATCCGACGAACTCGGAATCGTCCACCAGACGGATGATATAATAACCGCCGGGGGTCTCAAGCATGGTAACCTCTCCGGATTTGAGCGCGGTAGCCGCATTGATATACTCCGCTTCCATGCCGGGAACTGCCCTTGTAAAATCACGGGTACTGAAGGTCATGATTGCATCGTACTCTTCTCTTACACGAATCATTTCCTTCCCGTCAATTACCTTCTGATAAGCCGCCTTCACAGCAACGCCGCGAAGCTTTAATTCCTCTTCGCTCAGCTCGATTTTGTTCAGGTTATCATCGTATTTCGTCTTCGGAACATACAGGTAGTCGGTCTGATAAACCCGGTAATCCTCTTTATCAATCGTCTCGCGAATTGCATCCTCGTCAATTTTCTGATTCTGAAGCAAATACTCCGCATACGCATCCACAAGGAACAATCTCTCGTAGTTCTTCCGAACCGCCGCCTCGCTCATACCGCATTTTGCACGCTCCTCCAAAGTGTACTGCTCAAGAAATGCCTTCGTGGTGGAATCCAGCTTAATTGCGCGCTTATCTCCCATGGAAATTCCCGCTTTCACCGCTTCCTGATACATAACCGCGCTGTATACAATCGAGGAAAATGCAGCATTTTTGTACGAAGTGCCTAACGTCTCCTTACCGTCGGTGGACGGCAGCTTCCAAAATGTGAAATCCTCACCGTACATTGCTTCATAAAACGCCTTATTGTTAGCGGCCTCCGTCATACCCTTTCTTTCATAATAAGCCATGTAGTACACGACCCAGTCCATGGTTATTTCAAAATCACCCGCCGGACCGCTCAGATAAAATGCAACCGTCTTCTCATTGTCAGCCGCCTTCTTATCAATCAGCTTCCGATACTCTTCCTCACTCATTTGCTTTTCCTTACAGCCGGTAAGCATACCAATCGCCATTACCAGCATAAGAAAAATGCTCAAACCCTTTTTCACTGTAACCTCCAAAACACTGCGTTTTCCGCTGTTTATTTTCCAAATACCTTCTTACCGCCGAGCTGAATCTCCACATGACGGACATCCTGTGTGAAATAGTCATTGGTCAGATTCATATCGCCCCAATCGCTTCTTGCAATTCGCATCTGCATCGTCACAGTCGCTCCGGAGGGCAGTCTGCCGCTTCCGCAGCTCACCTTACAAAGCGTATCGGCGTCGGCTCCCTTCGCATTCTCAAATGTCCCGCTTACGCCCTCAAGCGTCTGATAATAGCCGTTATTATCATAAGCTGCTGCGTAGTCGCACCAGAATGCCATCGAGGTATCGCAGTCCTTCGTAAAACGAAGCAGCAGTTTCAAATCTTCAAGATTTACATCCTTCCCTGTGTTGTTTGTGATTGTATAGTTCATGGTAATCGTACCGCCGCTGCTCTGTACATTCGGCTGTGCATTTTCTACCAGCCAGCCGTTCTCCTCCGCCTTCAGCTCACCGTTCTGAACAGGGTTCTGCGGCGTCTGTGTCGGCTGTGTCGGCTGCGGGTCGCCGGGTGTGCCGGTTGGCGCAGGCGTTATGTCCGGGGTACCTTCCGGAAGCTTGCTGCTGCCCTCCTTCGGCGCCTTGCCAAACACAAGCCTGCCTTTTTCGTAAAGTGCAAACGTATCTGCCTTTACTGTCTGGCTTCCGTTATTTCCGGTCAGACAGCCGAAGGACGGATCGTTTGTATTGTCCCAAGCGCCCTTATTGCTGCGGATACGCACCTGAATTTCTTTTTTATAGGAGCTTTGGCTCCCCGGGCGAATGTCCGCACCGGCAAAGCTTACCGGCATATAGAATATGTATTTTTCACCGTCCCACACCTGTAGACTGCTTGCGTCTCCGGCTTCCATATAATTAGTGCTGACAACGACGTCGGCAACGCTGCCGCCTGCCGCATAAACCTCGCTCAGATCCACGAAATAGCGGAGCTCGAGATCCTCGGCATTCCGTGCCGGCCATGCGGAACGGTTGTAAACATACGCGCGGATTTCAATAAAATCCTGACCGCTTACGTTCACGCATGCCTCAACCGTAAGCTCGTCGTCCGGAACCGGCTCAACCGCACCGAAATCCTTCAAGGTCTTGCCGTGATACTTGCCGTACATCTTTGCCAACGCTCCGACAAATCCGGCATTGTAATCGCAGGCAACTTCATTGCTTGTATAATCGCTGACAACATCCGTATAGCCGTCCGAGCTGTTCGGCCCGCCGACCAGCGCGCCGTAAAGCGTATGTCTGGCAGCCTGCGGCTCATTCATATTATCACAGTAAGAACCCTGTGCGGTTCTGTGATGCGGGTTTTTCGGTGCATTTTCTCCAAACCCGACAACAAAGCTTCTGCCGCTGCTGCCAAGCGCATAATTGACCTGTGCCTCAGCAAACTTGGTATAGGTTTTTGCTTTCGCATCGCCGCAAAGACCCGAGTCAACATAACCCATAGCAAGAAATGCTTCCGTCGTTGCGTAACGCAGGCTTCCCCAGCTGTCAAGCCATGCAAGACCCTTAGGGGTATAGGTAATCTTCTTGCCGTCATGACCGGTTGTCCAGAAATCAAGATTTGCCTCAAGCTTCTGACGGTAGGTATCCTCCCCGGTTGCCTGGAGCAGAAGCATCTGTGCTCCGAGATGTACGTCCTCCCAGCAGAGCGCCCAGTCATAATCCTGATTTGCCTTCGCCTCATGGGTCTTTGCGGAAGTCAGGTAGCCCTTATCCTCCGTTGCAATGTAAAGCCATGCGGCCGCCCATGCCAATTCATCCTCATAACCGCTGAAAATGTTGTAGTATGCGGTTGCTGCACCATCGCGCAGGTATCCGGCGTCGCTGCTCATTTCCTCGGCAAATGCGTACAGGCTCTTGGCATGTTCCAGGCATTTTGCCGCGTACTCTGCGTCGGAGCACAGATGCTTCTGCT
>DLOO01000078.1:23230-23362 GCA_002479645.1 Lachnoclostridium sp. UBA7482
CGTCGCCGACCTGATAATAATACTCCTTTTCAGCGGTATGGCACTTGATAAAATAATCATTTGCCCAGCGAATGTTTGAAAGTGCGTAAGTCAACTGTCCGCTCTCTTTATAGCTGTCATAATCCTCTGCAA
>DLOO01000078.1:23415-30864 GCA_002479645.1 Lachnoclostridium sp. UBA7482
ACCGGCATCGTACCAACCGCCGGTCAAATCCACACCGTTGTCAGCGCCGTCCTGCATACCGGAATCACCGCGCCAGTTACAGCGAGTCTTCTCCGGGATATCGCCGGAACGCTGCAATTCATAAAAAAGAAGCGCCTTCTGCAGAGCCTCTCCGTAATTGAAATCGCCGGTTCCCTCAATACCTTCATAACCATTGCCCTTTTCGGTCAGGCTGCCGGTATCCAGGATTCCGTTGCCCTCGGGGCGTCCGGTCGGATTGTCGGCTCCGGGGTTCGCAGGATCGTCGGGATTATCGGGATTATCGGGGTCTGTCGGGTCTGTCGGCTTTGCATCATCCGGTTTGTCGTCCCCCTTATTGGAAACCACCTCCGTCGGTTTGTTCTGGTTTCCCTTCTTATCCTTATTCCCTTTCGGCACTAATGTAAATACCGTCAATGCCAAAAGTCCGGCAAAGATGATTGCTGCCGCAATGCAGCTGATTGTCAGCATTTTCTTTCTGCTCATAGCCCTCTTCTCCTGTTTCCATTACATTACACCGATAACGATACCGACCAAAATCACGCCGGCGCACACCAGTCGGTAGCCGATATGCTTTTCGTGAAATACAAATTTACCGCCCAGAATCGTAATGATACAGCCGGACTGCTTAATCAGCGTCATTACGGTAATCCGGCTTGCGGAAATCGCATTTGCCTCAAACAGAGCGCGATCCGCAACGACAAACATCGCACTCAGAATCCAAATCCAGTAATTGCGGAGCAGCCTGCCCCACGCAAGCTTTGTGCGGGACACAATTACGTAGATGAGATAAAATCCCACCAGAAACAGCATATACCAAAACTGGAGCTGCGTGCCGGTCATTTCCTTCATTAAAATCTTGTCCATCATGCCGGAAAGACCGTTTAACAGACAGGACAGCAATGCGATAGCTACATAGAAGGCAGACGGCAGGCGGAACCCGTCCGTCGTTTCCTCCGAATTGCTTTTTCCATCCGCTCTCGGCTTCTTTGTATGCTTCTTCTGTCCCTTTAACATCAACAGACCGGCAGAAACAAATAACAGCCCGACAATCTGCGGCGCCGTCATTTTTTCTTTCAAAACAACAACGCCCAGCAGGGTCGCAAAAAGCACCCGTGACAAATCCAGAATCCCGTACAGGCTGATCGGCAGCTTCTTTATCGCATGGAAACTGCCAATCCACGCCAGAAAAATGACAAAGGATTTGATTGCCACGAAAAACAGTTGGCGGCCGGTAAGCCCCATCGCGTCGGGCGCCGTCGGAGCAACCATCAGAAACGACAACAGGGTATATAATATCAGCACCTCAATGACGGTATTTTTCGTCAGCGCCTTCTTTTTTACAATTTCTCTTCCGCCCTTCAATAATCCGTACAGAAGGACAAGCAACATCCATTTCACGGCAACTTCCAAACCTTCCGTAAGATGTCATACCAGCCGTCCGGCAGCTTCTCCCGAAGCGCCGCTCTCCGGCTCTCTCCAAGCAAATGCCGCATATACGCGAAGGTCTTCTCCTCTCCTTCTTCGGCAAGCATCACAAGAAGCTTCTTTAGAAGCTCGTCCGTCTCGGGATGAATGATGTAATACTGTCTCGAATGTTCATAATACCGGAGCGCAGACGCGTCGGTATACGCTTCCTTTTGATAGGTCTTGCTGGCTGCGATACGGTCGCACACCATCTCGAGTACATAGCAGACCGGCATCCGACAGCCCGCCATACGCTTTTCAGTCGGCGAGAAATCAATCCAGTACTCCCAGTGGTGCTTATTCACACCCTTGTGATGAAGCCATGCACTGCTGTAGCCCTTCGCCTCACGCTCACCGGCATTCGGGCTGCGGGTTCCCTGGTAGTAAATGCCGCCGGGAATCAGCTCTACGGGCGAGTACTTGGACAGGTCATGACACAGTCCCTGACGGTACATGCCCACGCGGAAACAATTCTTCATAACCTGCAATTTATGTTCGGTTATTGTTTTCAAATGATTTTTTAACTGCATATGACAACACATCCCCTTCCTTGCCAGATTATATTGTACCATGTCTTTCAGACATGATACGCTTCGCGATGCACACTCGCTTCGCTCGGCGCGGTATAATACCTGTCGGTATTATACCATGTCTTTCAGACATGGCACGCTTCGTGATGCGCACTCGCTTCGGCAAAAGACTCGAAAACCTTCACTTTTGCCTTCGCGCACATTCTACCACATTTCTCAGACAAAAGAAAGAAAAATATACGGAAACACTGTCCCATGACGGTTATGCATCTTTCAAAAAACCTCGGCAGCTATTTGTTTCGGTCACCCGTGAAAGCCTGCATTAAATATGTAAGTACCAAACGGTCATTATAGCAAAATCAGCAAACATATGGATCATCCAGGAGTTGTAAATATTTTTATTCCGTTCGTCAACGTAATCAAAAACAGCGCCTCCCACGGCCAGACCAACGATGGAAATCAACAATAACGGCAGCGGAAACGATTTTCCTATCATACCGATATGATAAAGTGAGAACGCAATCGAGCTAAATGCGTAAGCCGCCTTTTTGGAAATAAACTCCGATAATTTAATAAAAGCAATTAACCGGAATAAAAATTCTTCCAGCAAAGAATTTCCAAACGAAATATACAGCGCAATTGGAATAAAACTGTTGCTGTTAACTTTCTGGTCGGCAGTAAGCGATTCTACCAATGCACTGTAATCGTAAAAGTTTTCGGAAACCAGATACGCAAGCATTACGACGAGATAGATTAACGCGCCCAGTCCCAGTAATTGCAAAACGCTTTTCCCGGTAAGCTTAAAATTTTCTGATACGCTTTCCTTGTTATATTTCAAATAGATTATCGGCAATAACAAAAATGTACTTATCTTCAGTAGAGATTTCACCAAATAGACCGGCTCAATCACGGTTTCCACAATTGCCATAAGAATACAGCATATCACTACAAGCCCAATCGTGCCGATTGCTTTCTTTTTGTTCATAATAATTCTGCCTCCACATTTGTATTACCATGTCTCTCAGACATGGCACGCTTCGCGATGCGCACTCCGTAATTGACATCTGCCCGCGAACCAAGTATAGTATAGCATAAGAATTGGTTAATAGACTGCCGAAAATGAAAGAAAACGAATGTTTTTTTAATGAAACGTTCATCTTTCTCACCTTTTTTTCTAATCTTTGCCTGTTATGATAGTGCCATAAGAGAAACAGAAGCACAAAACCCCGGACAGACGGCGAATGCGCCGCGCCGGTAACGCTTCGGAAATGGAGAATATATATGAGCTACGAAGAAAAAGTAACCAAACTAATGGAAAAGACCGGTGTCAGCAGAGAGGACGCAGAGAATGCACTGAGAGCTTGCAGCGAGGATATTTTGGACGCCATCCTCTATCTGGAGGCTCTCGGAAAGGTAGAACGCCCTTCCGCCGCATCCTTCACCTCTGCCAATGCTTCCGATTACACCAACCGTTCCTTCAGCGGCGCGGCAGAGTCTGCTTCCCGCACCACAGCAAATGCAGAAGGCAAATCCACCTTCTCCCGTGAGATGGGCAGATTATTCGGCGCCGTCGGCAGGCTGATTAAGAAGGGTATGGAGAATTACCTGGATGTAACCAAGGACGGCAGCTGTAATTGCAGCATCCCGCTTACCATCCTTGTATTTCTGTTCATCCCGTTTTTCTGGCTGATGACAGTCCTTCTTCTTGTCTTGCTGCTCTGCGGCTACCGCTACGAATTCCGCGGTCCGAACTTCAAGAGCGACGACAAGGCAAACCGCGTATTGAACAATGCCTCCAATGCAGCCAATGCGGCTAAGGCTGAGTTCAAGAAGGGCTTCGAGGACGGCAACACAGATAAGAACTGAAAAATTCTTCGGCAAAAATCAGCCGAATCCCAAAGGCGTAGGGCGGATTTCCGGTCTGCGCCTATTCTGCCGTAACTGCACCGGCGCTTCGGCAAAAGACTCGCGCCCGGCGCGTACCGATTTATCGGCTAATTTCCCGAGGAGGTTCCCATGTCCGCACATGTTTTGATTATTGAAGATGAAGAAAGAATTGCCCGTTTTGTCGAACTGGAGCTAAAGCACGAGGGCTACGAGGTCACCAAAGCAGGCGACGGCCGCACCGGATTATCACTGGCCGAATCCGGCGACTTCCAGATTGTACTTTTGGACGTCATGCTGCCCGAGCTCAACGGTCTTGAGGTTCTCCGTCGTCTTCGCAAATCTTCTTCCGTCCCTGTCATCATGCTGACGGCAAGGGATGCTGTCATGGACAAGGTATCGGGGCTGGATTCCGGCGCGAATGATTATATTACCAAACCATTTGCGATTGAAGAGCTCCTTGCACGCATCCGTGTTGCTCTCAAGAACAATCCGGGAACTCCCGCAAAGGACAGCGACGTTCTGACCTGGGGGGATTTGGCGCTCAACGTCTCCTCCCATACCGTTACCTGCCGCGGCGAGGAAATTGACCTGTCGCACCGCGAATTTGAGCTTCTTCGCATGCTGCTTGTAAACCGCAACATCGTCCTCTCCCGCGATACACTGCTTGAGAAGGTCTGCGGCTATGACTTCGCGGGCGAAACTAACCTGATTGATGTATACGTTCGGCATTTGCGCAACAAAATAGACGAACGCTTTGATTTTCACATGATTCACACCGTACGAAGCGTCGGTTATGTGATTAAGGAATAACGGAGGAATTCCATGTCCAAAGACAATGCACGCAAAAAAGAAAAATCCATTGCGCGAAGAATCTACGCGATGCTCGTGGGCAAATTATTTCTCGCGTTTTTATTCACGGATCTATTAGTCATCTCCGGTGTAACGGTCGGCTACATCGAATACCAAAGCCAAACGCTGGAGGACTGTTCGATTCTCGACATTGACAAAATCGACATGTACAACTTCACGCACAGAACGCAGGTTTTGAAGGTAATCTACGATAGCGGACAAGAATATTTGCTTGATGTTACGCTTCCGCTCCGACTTCTTTCGCATGGTACCGTCACTCTCCTGTCCATACAGGGAATCCTCCTGCTCTTCGCCCTTTGCTTTGATTATTATCGTGTCAAGGGTCGTCTGCGTCCTCTGGCACAAATTGCCAGAGACGCCGAAAATATCTCGCAAATGACCTTTGACGGAAGCCGTCTGCAAGAGCTCGAATATGCCATCAGCCACGTGAGCCCCGTTGCATCGGAAGCACAGGTGCGAACCAACGACCGGGATTTGCAGGGCATCGAAACCGCCCTCAATTCGCTGCTTGAGCGTATGCGCGACGCCTACCGTCAGCAGGGACGGTTTGTCTCGGATGCTTCGCATGAGCTGCGTACCCCGATTGCGGTCATCAAGGGCTACGTTGACATGTTAGACCGTTGGGGAGCCGACGATCCGCAGGTACTTTCGGAATCCATCGCCGCAATTAAGAATGAAACCAATCATATGAACCGTTTAGTCGAGCAGCTTCTCTTTCTGGCTCGCGGCGACAGANNGGCCGCAACCCGATTGCCATGGAGAATTTTTCTCTCAGCCAAATGGTTTCGGAGGTGTATGAGGAATCCCGGATGATTGATGAGGAGCACTGCTACGAACTCCATCGCGACGCCGCCGACATTATGGTTTACGGCGATTCGTCCATGCTAAAGCAGGCGCTGCGTATCTTCATGGACAACGCTGCCAAATACACCCACAAGGGCGACGTCATCACGTTGCGCGTCGGCGTATCGTCCGAGTATCTGCCGTATTTTTCCGTGCAGGATAACGGCATCGGTATGCAGCAGCAGGATGTCGCTCACATCTTTGAGCGCTTCTACCGTTCCGATACGGCGCGCAATTCCCAGACAGGCGGAACCGGTCTGGGGCTCTCCATTGCCAAATGGATTATCGACCGCCATCAGGGAAATATCCAAGTCGTCAGCCGCCCGGAATTCGGCACAAGATTTACGATTTATCTGCCAAAGGCAAGATAATAAAAGCAGGAAAAAACACCCTTTCATACGTTCCCCGGTTCACAGCCGGTTCCGTATCAAAGGGTGTTTTAATCCTATTTCTGATCCTTCTTCTTGAAAATCATCAATCCGACCAAATAGAGAACAACAATAAGAACGGCGCTGATCGCCATATTTCTTGCATAATAGCTCCATTTCAGTGAACCGCTGCAGACATTGGCGTACAAGCTGCTGGGAAGCGCCTCGACAATCTTCTTCACAAACTTCGGAATCTTAGGAAAAATAGTAACAACCGACTCGATGATGGAGAGCCCGAGAATCAGCGCCACATAAAGGACGATACTCAGTCCCATGCTGCCGGTAGCCGTTGCAAACAAGGTAACGATGGCAGACATTGCCGCAAATACAATCATGCCCGCCAGAAGGCTGACAAGCACAAATTTGACCTGCTCTGCATCCATGCCCTTCGGGGAATAACCAAGCAGCAACGAACCAAAACCGAGATTTGCAAGCGCATAAACCGTAATCATCAGCGCACCAAAGCAGATACTTGTGATAAAATGGCTCATGTAAATCTGGTTACGGCTGTAACCGCGAATAATTTTGTTCCGAATGGTACCCATGGAGAAATCTTTGCAGACAATGGCGCCGGCAAAAATCGGCACAACCATGCCGACATTGCTGCCCGTACTGAATGCAGAACCGAACAGATAACGTCCGCAGATCATATCTCCTACTCCTCCAAGCTCCTCTATGTCGTCCATCGTATTCTTCAGAACCATGTACAATCCACAGTTCATCGCAACAAATACGCCAATCAGAATAAATGCAACCTTAAAGAGGATATCCTTCCGATAACGATAGATATCCGCTGCCAATAAATTACGCATCACGTTTACCTCCAATCAGATTAAGATAGAATTCCTCAATATTTGCTTCCTTGTTATTAACATTCAGAAGAGCAACTCCGTTTGCAGCCAGGCAGGATACGATCTCGCCCACAACCTCTTCGGAGTAAATGGAAATTTCGTTATTATTCTTCACTTCCAGATTCATTGCCGGGAACTGCTGTCGGAGAACAGCGGCAGCCTTATCGGCGTCATCTACCTTTAATTCGGTAGAACGGCGTGCTTCCTTATGAAGCTCATCCGCTGTCAGCTCGCGTATCAGCTTACCATGGGAAATAATACCATATTTGGTTGCAACCTTAGAAAGCTCATCCAGAATGTGACTGCTGATCATAAAGGTTACCCCCTCACGATTCAGGCGTATAATCAGCTCGCGCATCTCCACGATTCCGCCGGGATCAAGACCGTTCATCGGCTCATCGAGGATAATAAACTTCGGGCTGCCTAAAAGCGCCATCGCGATACCCAGCCGCTGACGCATACCAAGCGAAAAATTCTTTGCCTTTTTCTTGTCCTGGATAACATCGGACAAACCAACCTTTTCCAGATAAGGCTCCAGACTTTCTGCCGGAATGC
>DLOO01000078.1:30897-31396 GCA_002479645.1 Lachnoclostridium sp. UBA7482
CCGAAGGCGCCTCAACAACAGCGGAAATCTGCTTTCTGGCATTGTTAATCTCCGGTGATTTTCCGTCCGTATCAAACAACGTGTAGCTTCCTTCGGTGGGTTCAATCAGACCGGTAATCAAACGAATAATCGTTGTCTTGCCTGCGCCGTTTTCGCCGACAAAACCATAAATGTCGCCGGCTTCAATGGTCATGTTTACATGGTCTACCGCAAACTTTACGCCATACTTCTTCGTAATGCCTGCCGTTTTCAAAACTGCCATATGCTTTCCTTTCCTGTTGGCGGAGCCAACACACCGGATTATTCTGCCTCCGGGGGCGGTTACTTTTCATGTGAAATATTAATGATGGAACAGGCGGATACCGGTAAATGCCATAACCATGTCATGGGAATCGCAGGCAGCGATAACATTGTCGTCACGGATGGAACCGCCGGGCTGAACGATGTACTTTACGCCGCTTCGATAAGCGCGCTCGATATTGTCGCCGAACGGGAAGAA
>DLOO01000078.1:31482-31685 GCA_002479645.1 Lachnoclostridium sp. UBA7482
CTTGTCATCGGCAAGCACATCCATGTAATCCTCGCCGATGTAAAGGTCGATGGCATTGTCGCGATCTGCTCTGCCGATCGTCGGAAGGAACGGGAGGGAAAGCACCTGCGGAGACTGGCGAAGCCACCAGTTATCCGCCTTGCTGCCTGCAAGACGGGTACAATGGATACGGGACTGCTGTCCTGCGCCGATACCGATTGCCT
>DLOO01000078.1:31729-41528 GCA_002479645.1 Lachnoclostridium sp. UBA7482
TAAGGTCAATCTTGGCAAGCTCGGGAATCTCCTTATTAACGGTAGGGATATTGCCGAAAATGCCGTCGTCGATTACCAGCTCGTTGCGTCCCTGCTCAAAGGTAATGCCGAAAACATCCTTCTGCTCTACCGGCGCCGGTACATAGGACTCATCCATCTGAATAACGTTGTAATTTCCCTTCTTCTTGCTCTTCAGAATCTCAAGCGCTTCCGGCTCATAACCGGGTGCGATTACACCGTCGGAAACCTCGCGCTGAATCATCTTCGCAGTTGCAGCGTCACATACATCGGACAGTGCAATAAAATCACCGAAGGAAGACATACGATCCGCACCACGTGCTCTTGCATAAGCACAGGCGAGCGGAGAAAGCTCTCCCAAATCATCCACCCAGTAAATCTTCTTCAGGGTATCGCTGAGTTCAAGACCTACGGCAGCGCCTNNGCGCTTACGAGACCCGGATGGTGCTTGAAGGAGGCTGCCGCCGGAAGTCCGGTTGCCTTTTTCAGCTCGCGAACCAGCTGCCAGCCGTTAAATGCATCCATGAAGTTGATGTAACCCGGCTTGCCGTTAAGTACGGTAATCGGAAGCTCCGCACCGTTCTTCATGAAGATACGGGAAGGCTTCTGATTAGGGTTACAGCCGTATTTTAATTCTAATTCGTTCATCACATTCCTCTTTCTGCGCCTGTACAGCGCAAGTGATTATTTGTTTTTATTTACCATCCGGGTCTCGTAAGCGCCGGTAGCAATATCAATATAACGTACAAAAAGAGAAACTTTATTGTCCTCATTCAGACTGTTCCAGAGCATATCGGTAAATTCGTCAATCGTTCCGCCGATTGCGATCCACTTCGGCTCGCCCTCGAAGCTCGGAAGCGGGCTGCCGTCGCTCATATAAGTGTGGATAAAGTGTCCTTCACCGGGCGCTGCTACGTCATAAGAATAGGTATGTCTCTCGCAAATATCCGGATTGCCGTTATGGCTCTTAAGAATGGACATTGCGTAGTCATACCTGCCATCCTCAATATGCATAATACCCGAGATTCTCGGCGTATAGTTCGGCGCATCATGCTCGTACTTACGAACTCTCAAAGACTCCTCAAAAGTCTTGCCCTCACTCATGCCGTCGTAGATGGTATCCGTCTGATCGCCATTCGTTACGATCGTGTTATTGCCGAGAACGCGAACCGGGGAGTAGATAATAAGCTCCGGTGCAACAAGCAGGGTGCTCGGGTCAAATGCCTCCGTACGGATGCCTTCGCCCTGCTCCGCAAAGATACGGTTACGGCTGCTTGCGCTGCGACCCATAATAAAATACGCCGTTACTGCCTGCTTACCGTCCGGTGTTCTGCCGATGATGATACCACGACCCGGATAGGCATTATTCTGAAGTTCCTGCGCAATGTTTAACTGCTCCATAATTTCCTCCTGAATTGTTTTTATTCCGCCACCTGATACCAGATAACGGTAAATACCACTCCCAATACCAACAGAAGAAGTCCGCTTCGAAGCACTATACCCACTGTACTGCGGTTCCTGCGTTTCTCCGCCTTTTCCTGTTTATAGTCGTAAAAACTCCGGTGCGCCTGTCTTGCCTTTCCCGGGACAAACATGTGCGCCGCGCTCTTTACTGCGTAACCAAGGGAATCAAAGAACCCATCTCCCGCAACCCACATCAGCAGTCCGAGGCACACCTCAAAGACGCCGACGATAGAGAATCCGTCGCAAACCGCCAAAATGCGATCCGCTGTCGTCTCCGCCGACAGCACGCCTCTTGCAAGCATCATAAGCGCTGCCAGTCCGAAAGAAATGCCTATGGCAATCCACTGTTTCCGTTGTTTCATTTACGACACCTTACTCCTGTCTCATTGCCTTATACTTCTCAAATTCCTTCTGTGTACAGCGTACAAAATGTCCGGGTACAATCTCGCGGAATTCGGGTTCCTCGGTAGAATACTCATGGTCTACCAACGGATTGTAATGAATACGCACTCTGCCCTTTTCCTGCGCCGGGTCCGGCAGCGGGATTGCGGAAAGAAGCGCTCTTGTATAAGGATGCAGAGGATGTGCAAACAGTTCCTCCGAATCACACATTTCTACCATATTACCAAAATACATAACGCCGATACGATCGGAGAAATATTTTACCACGGAAAGGTCATGGGCAATGAACAAAATGGAAAGACCCATGGATTTTCTCAAATCATTTAACAGGTTAATAACCTGGGCACGAATCGAAACGTCCAATGCGGAAATCGGCTCGTCGGCAATAACCAGCTCCGGCTTCATAATGATGGAACGTGCAATACCGATACGCTGACGCTGACCGCCGGAAAATTCGTGCGGATAACGGCCGGCGTGCTCACGGACAAGGCCTACGGTTTCAAGCATCTCGTAAACCTGCTCCATGATATATTCTTTATCCTTCTCGCCCTGGATAACCAGACCTTCGGAAATGATTTCCTTTACGGTCATACGGGGGTCAAGAGAAGCAACCGGGTCCTGATAGATCATCTGAATCTTGGTAATCAGCTTCTGCTTTTTCACGCTGCTGCATTTCTTGTGATATTCCTTCTCAAGCTCTGCCTTTGCCTCTCCGTTCGCAGCTGCAATCTTCGGCTCATACTCCGCTTTCAGCTCTTCCAGAGCCTGCGCGCGGTACTGCTCGTTGCAATGCTTATGATCCTTCTTTGCCTTTGCAATCTCCTGTTTCAGCTCCTCGATACGTGCCGTACACTCCTGCATACGCTTCTGTGCGTCGGCACCGTTTCCGAGGCTCTTCATCTCCTGCTTCAGCGCCTTAATCTCATCCTTGTATCCCTGCGTTCCCGCAACAATACGCTGTCCCTTGAAATAAACGCTGCCGGAGGTTGCATCATATAACTTAATAATGGTACGGCCGGTTGTGGTCTTGCCGCATCCGGATTCGCCTACAAGCCCGAAAACCTCCCCCTTCTTAACATCGAAGGAGACATTGTTTACAGCCTTCTTTACATAACCGCCCTTGCCGAAATACATGGAAAGGTGGTCTACTTTGAGGATACTTTCTCTGGTATCGATTTCACTCATTGCTGTTCCTCCGCCTTCCTGTTACTTTCCATCTTTGCAATACGGTTTTTGATAATCTGCGGAAGCTCTATCTTCGGAGCATCCGGGTGAAGCAGCCAGGTGGCTGCATAGTGAGTGTCCGTGATTTTGAACATCGGCGGCTGCATCTCGAAATCAATCTCAAGAGCGTATTTATTACGATCCGCAAATGCATCTCCCTTGGGAGGATAAATCATATTCGGCGGAGTTCCGGGGATGGATTCCAGCGTCTCAACCGTGTTAAGATCCGGTACGGAGGAAAGAAGCGCCCAGGTATACGGATGTGCCGGAGCATAGAAAATATCTTCCGCGGTACCATATTCTACAATCTTACCGGCATACATAACGCCGATGCGGTCTGCCATATTTGCAACAACACCCAGGTCGTGGGTAATGAAGATAACGGAAAGGTTCCTCTCCTTCTTCAGGTTGTTAATCAGTTCCAGAATCTGAGCCTGAATCGTAACATCAAGCGCGGTTGTCGGCTCGTCACAAATCAGGACGTCGGGATTTGCCGTAAGCGCAATCGCGATAACGATACGCTGACGCATACCGCCGGAAAACTCGAACGGATACTGGCTGTAACGGCGGCGGGGCTCGTCAATACCTACGCTTGCCATCAGCTTAATCGCGCGTTCCTTTGCCATTCCTTTGCTGATTTTGTATACGGACTCAGCGGCACATTCCTTCAGATAATCCACAATCTCCATGGTTCTCTTGTGGAGGTCGCCGTTTCTGTTATTTTCCAGCTGCCATTCAAAATGCGGCTTCATCTCGGCTACGATACCAACGATATCCTGCTGCGCAACCTCAAGGTCTACGTAGCTGGCAGGAATGACCTCCCATTCGGGAGCCTTTCCCTTTGCTGCAATTCTGTCGTACTTGGCTTTCTGCGAGTTATAACGCTTCTCCTCTGCCTTATTCTTCTCGATACCCTCAAAATAAAGCTTCATCGCATAATCAATCGAAGTATCGAAGGTATGCGTCAGGCTGTCCTTGGTAACCTCAAGCGGGTTAAGACAGAGAATGATTTTTTCCTTCAAATGCTTTGCAAGTGCGGTTGCGTCATTCTTCTCAAGCGTACCCTGCAAAACAGGAATTGCCTTGTCGATTTCGGCAATCGCTTCCTTTCTGTGGGCGTCGGTCTGCTCAATGGAAAGCTTCACGGCCTTCTCAATCTTTTGCAGGAAGGAATCCATAAATTCACTGTTCAGTTTGTCGGCTGCCAGAGCATTTAACTGAGCGACCGGCATATCCGGAACCGTCTTTTCCACATAGGTCAGATAGTAGCCTACGGAGAAGGTGTCCGGCTTCTCGTATGCAAGCGCATTGCGAAGAATCTTTTGCAGCTCCTCAAGCTGAGGAATCATTGCGGTATAATCCTTTGCCTTGCGGCCTTCCTTTTCATTTGCGAGAATATGAATCACAAGCTCCTGAAGACGCGCTTCCTCCGCGCGTACTACGAAGTAGGAACATGCCTTCTTAGCATTGGTGCAAACTTCGGCAGTATCGTCCTTAATGCCGGCAACTGCCTTGTTCTGAATGCGGAGAACCATGTTTTCTGCCAGATTGGCGGCGCTTTCCGCATATGCAAGACTCTGCTGATATTCCTGTTCCAGCTCGCAGTGCTTCTCCTCGAATTTACGGAAGGTAGCAATATCGGTCTTGCCGGTTTCGCCGTCTCCTGCGGCTGCCATAAACTTCTCGATGGAAGAGAACATGTCGTTCATTGCCCTCTTGTTCTCACGGCGGGAAGCCTTATTTTTCAGAAGCATCGCCTCGGTCAGCTGATTGCCGACACGCATAATCGGGTTCAAACTGGAGAGAGGGTCCTGAAATACCATGGCAATCTTATCACCGCGGATGCGATGGAATTCCTCCTCGGAAATCTTCATCAAATCCTTATCTCCGTAGAGAATCTTGCCGCCCTCAACAATCGCATTTCCTGCCAAAATACCCATAATGGCACGGCTGGTAACCGACTTTCCGGAGCCGGACTCGCCTACGATAGCCAGAGTCTCGCCCTTGTATAAATCAAAGTTAATTCCCCGAACTGCCTGCAGCTTACCGCTGGCAGTTTTGAAGGAAATCGTTAAATCCTGTACTTTCAGTTTTGTTTCCTTGGCCATTATTCATCTGCTCCTCTCAATGAAGGGTTAAATGCATCCCGCAAGCCGTTGCCAAACAGGTTGAAAGAAATCTCAAGCAGGGAGATAAACAACGCAGGGAACATAATAATATGCGGGAACGAGGACAGGAATGCATTACCATCCGCAAGCATCGTTCCGATGGATGTCAGACTGGAGGTCTGAAGGTTAATAATACCCAGGTAGGACAAAATCGACTCGGAGAAAATAACTCCGGGAATAATCAAAATCGTACCGGTAATAATGGTTCCGAGGGAATTCGGAAGTATGTGACGGAAAATGAGCCGCCTGTCGCTGGCGCCGAGAGTCCTCGCTGCCAATACATACTCCTGCCCCTTGAAACGATAGAACTGTGTTCTTACCCGGCTTGCAATACCGATCCAGCCGGTAAGGACAAATGCGAACAGCAGGGATAAAATCGGTCCGACCTTGCTTGCCAGGTGCAGGTTAAACAGAATCGCAACAACGGTAAACGGCACGGACGCCAGAATATCGCTGATTCGCTCCATAATCAAGTCGGTAGCGCCGCCGTAATATCCTTCCACAGAACCGTAAACAACACCGATAATGAAGTTAATCAGGGAAACCGAAATTGCCAAAAGGAAGGACAATCTCGCACCTGCCGCCAGACAACTCAGGATATCCTGACCATGCTGGTTCGTTCCGAACAAATGCGTTGCATAGAAACCGTTCTTAAAACGATAATACTCTTTGTAATGAAGGCGTACACGATAGCCGGTCTGGTTCTTAATCGCGTATACATACCAGGACTGTCCGTCCTCGCCGCCGTTATCATCTGCAAGCCGCAGGCTGGTATACTTTGCGTAAACCTGCTTCTTGCTGGTCTTATAATTCGGCTTGAAAATCGGATTGCCGTCATCGTCATGGAATTTGGACTCGCCGGAAGAGGTCTTGTTCTCATCGGCAAGCTGATACCACAGATTTGCGCCGTTTACGGCAACAAACTGGGTCTTATAATTGTCAGGCATCGGATAGATAACCTGAATGTTGTTATCCGTCTGATAGGACTGAAGCTCAAAATACTCTTCATCGGAAAGGTCGGCATAGATAAATCCAACCCTATCGTAAGAATCTACATCAATTTCATAAATCAGGCGTCCGGTATTTTTGTCACTGTATTTTTTCACAAGCTCTTTTACAGAAGACTCCCCGAACTCGTAACCGATGGAGGTATAGTAGTCGAAACCGGACTGACCTTCTTTCTGCACCTTGCAGCCGTCCCAGCCGAGGAACGACAGCGCCTCGCACTTGGGAAGTACGGTCTTATAGTAACCGTCACGGAAATCAACATTGTAATGTGATATCATCGGAACAACAAATGCGAACAATAACAGGCAGAGAATGATGATTGCCGCAACAACAGAGGACTTATTCTTGCGGAAACGACGCATCGCATCGCGGAAGTAACCCACGGGCTTCGTTTCCAGCTTTTTGTCCGTAATCTTATCGCCACGCCGGGCAAGCTTTAACTTGTCCGCCGGAATATTCATGTTCATTGGATTCTCGCTCATAGTATCACCTTTCTCCCATCTTAATTCTAGGATCGATAAAGCCGTAGCTCAAATCCGTTACCAAACCGCCCACAAGACCAATCAATGTGTAGAACATGGTCAGGGCCATAAAGAAGTTATAATCCCGTAAATTGATTGCATTGATGTACAATGCACCGATTCCCGGAATCGAAAATATCTTCTCGATAATCAGGGAACCGCCCAGGATACCGATAAACTCGCTTAGAATCATCGGAAGAATCGGCACCATCGCGTTGCGAAGAGCGTGTCTGACGACCGCCTGGGAACGAGTCAGACCTTTGGTTCTTGCAAGAAGCAGATACTCGCCGGTCAGAACCTCGGCAAGCTCCGCACGGGTAAATCGGGTCAGACCCGAAACCGTTCCGAATCCAAGGGCAATTACCGCCGGAAGCATTGACTTAAACATTGTCCAGCTGAAAAAGTCGGCTTCCGCTCTGGATGCTACCGTCAGAGAGAACCAGCCAAACTTAAAGCAAAGGAAATACTGTACCAGGAAGGCATATACATAACTGGGTACGGAAATAAAAACCATGACTGCTGTAGAAATTACGTGATCCTGCCATTTGTTCTTCTTCAAAGCCGCATAGATACCGAACATAATTCCGAGCGGAATCGCAGCAAGAATCGAATAAAGATTTACAACCACGGTGTAGGGCATCTTCTGCAGCATAATCTTAGCAACTTCCTGCCCGGTATACATCTGCTCACCAATACCAAAATCCCCATAAAACAAAATGTGTTTCCAAAACAGCGCATATTGAACCAATATCGGCTTGTTATAGCCCATTGCCTCACGACGTTCCAAAACCAGCTGTACATCTCGTCCCATCTCCTTAATTGCAGGAAGCGGAAGCATTTTGATAAGGATAAAGCACATAGTCGTGATGACAAAAAATGTCATAATCATAAGTAAAATTCGTTTGATTACATATTTTAACATATGCGCACCTTCCCGTTAACTTAGTAAATAAATATAGTCACGACCTGTGCTGTCGCACAGGCCATGACAAGTAATATCTTAGATCTTAGTAGTTGAGGTCAGCCTTAACCTTTTCCCACTCAGCGTCATCATACTCGAAGGTATAGAATTCCCAACCGCCGAACTGAATGAGGTCGATGTACTCCTTAACAGCATAGTCACCCTTCTGGGAAACAAGGCTGCCGGTGTTACGATAGTAAATCGGAGTAGTTGCGAAGAAGGAAAGGAAGGAATACTCTAATCTACCGAAGATAGCAGCCTTGGTCTCGTTGTCATAAGCGTTGAATGCCTCGAGAGCGGTACCGTCTGCGGACTTGATAGTCGTATTCAAATCGCCGTCACACCAGAGAGCCCATGTCTGCAAAGGTGCGGTGTAATCCTTATCGTTAATCTTCATAGTTACACTGATCTTGCTGGTATCGAAACCGTATTCCATCTGCTGGCCGCTTCCGTCTGCTGCATCGCAGTAGCACTCATAGAGCGTAGTCCAAGGAGAATAGGTTGCCCCCCCCCAAGTTGTGAAGATCATATCTGCACCACCGGAGTAGTTGGTTTCGTAGTAGTCAGCGTCAACAACCATTTCCATGGTTACCTTGCCTTCAAAGCCGGAGCCCTTGCATGCGGACTCAAGACAGCCCTTCAGGTAATTGAACATCTGAACATAAACATCATCGTTATTGTATACGCGAATCTGAATCTTAACTTCGTCGCCGTCCTTGTAAAGACCTGCCTTAACGCAATCCTCGTAAGCTTCCTTCATAAGCTTCTGAGCGAGGTTCATGTCGTAGTTGGTGATTGCATCGTAAGCTTCTTCCAGATCCTCATAGTCGCCGCCTTCGCCATAGGTCAAGCCGTTGAGCTGAACCAATGCTTCCATAGCGCCTGCGGTGTCACGGTAGGTTGCACCGCTGTAGGGATCGTATACGTACAAGTAGTTCAGGAGACCGTAGCCTGCGGAACCTGCGGAAGTATAGGAAGCAGCAAATGTGCTTCTGTCAATTGCCATAGCAAATGCTTTACGGAACTTCCAGTTCGTCATGATCTGGGTTCCTCTCTCCGTAGTCTTATTCAAATCCGTGTTGAAGGACAGCTTGGTGGTATAAGACTGAGGAGTATAACGGATGTAAGGGCTGGAAGCGTAAGTGGACATGTTCTCAGCTACCAAAGAGGTATTATCGATTTCACCCTTCTGGAATGCCAGAAGCGCGGTAGCCTGCTCAGCAATTACCTGAGTAGAAATCTCATCGATCTGATACTGACCCTTGTGCTTGCCATCCTTGTAACCATACCAGTTGTCATTTCTCTTGAAGGTCATCTGCTTATCAAGCTCGAAGTAATCAAGAACATAAGGACCAAAGGACATGGTGGTTTCTTTAGAAGTACAGTAATTGGTGGAGATGTTAGCAATATCAGAAGAGCTTGCATCTACCTTCTTACCGGTGGAATCCCAGTATGTCTTGCAGGATTCCCACAGATCCTTGTTTACAAGGTAAACAGAGGAAAGGTTGTAAGGAACATAATACTCCGGCTGAGAAATCGGAGAAGCGGTGATAAATACGATTTCGTAATCACCGGTCTTAACGATACCAACCTCATCGAAAGGAAGCTTATCAAAGGACTTTGCGACAGAGATGTAGTTGCCAAGCTGTTCTTTTGTCTCGTTGCCGAAAATATCGCTTCCGGTAAATTCATGGAGAAGACCCAGGGACTCATCCGTTACCGGAACAAAGCCCTTATCGTCTGCAAGTGCAAAAAGCGCCTCAGCAACGCCCTCGGGGAAATAACCTGCGCCTGCATAATCTTCAAGAGTGTCGCCCTGAAGCCAAGCGTATTTCTCCTTCAGACCAATCATTACGGCAGCGCCGTCGGGAGCAGTGTAAACGCCGTCCGCGCCCTTAACGAGATCCGCAAGCTGATAGGTCATAGTCTTGCCGTCTGCGGAGTTGGGCGTCATAACGGTTCTGCCGCCATAGAAGTAATTCTTTGCGTTGTAAATTTCAAAGTCACCTGCATAAAGGGCATCTGCACGGCGG
>DLOO01000078.1:41652-42243 GCA_002479645.1 Lachnoclostridium sp. UBA7482
CGTACTTACCAACGTAGTCAGCGGTTACATCCTTAGGAAGCTCTGCTGCCATCTCACAGGTAATACACCAACCATTCTTGCTGCTGTTCAGCTCGAAGCCGTAGAAGCCTTTTGTAAGAAGATCAAGAAGGTAACTATCCTCGTTGGTCTCCCATGTGTGGGTAGACCACTTCATATTGGTCATACCGGACACATAATCATGATAGGTATAATACTTTTCGTCGGTATAGTCTTTTCCTGCTACGCCCTGATATACATCGTAGCTGATGGTTCCGCCCTCTGCAGAACCGAGTTTCGCTGCAAGGCTGCCGGTATTTACGGTAAGCTTATCGTAATCAACAGACCACAGCTCCTGCTTAGCATCCTTGTCCCCGGGGTTGTCGCTCTGAGGAGCGTCCGTAGGAAGCGGGGTAGGAGTGCTTTCGTTCTTCTTACCATTGGACTTGTCACCGCATCCAACCATGGAAAAGACCATAGCCGCGGAAAGACCAAGGGCAAGAACGCGCTTGGTAAAAAGTTTCATTTCACTACCTCCTGAAGTTTCCCTTTCATTCTTTGAGGGAAACTCCTAACCTGAATCAGTGAAACTCA
>DLOO01000049.1 GCA_002479645.1 Lachnoclostridium sp. UBA7482
TTTGAGAAAAGTGTACACAAACATACGTTAAGTCTCACGGATTCAGGATATAATTATACTGTACTTTTAGAAAATTTTATAAATTCATATGGTAATCCTATATCTTCAGAATATTTACAGATTTCTATCTTTTCATCATCATTCATTTCGTCATAGAAAGGGCGCTCTGATACTTTCCAGTATGTTTTAACTTCGTCTATTTTCAATACATCACCCCATGGGGCAGTATATAATTCCCCAACTTTATATTTTCCGATTTCTTTATATACCCTCGTCGTATAACAATACCCCAGTTTAATTAAATAATTTTGAATTGACTCATATTCATGTTCAGGGAATGATATTTCTTCAAACATACAATAAATGCTCCTAACAATATAAAACATATTTTATCTTAGTATTCGCCTCTTAGCGAAATGCCCCGCCTACGCAAGCGCCTGTCCTTCTTTACTTCCATACAAACGGTAAATGGCGGAAGCCACTTCCTCCACACTATCCTTTTTACCGCACTCTTCCCATTTCAAAAACGAATTGAGCAGACTTCCTGCATAAGAATATAATTCATAAGGGGAAAGCTGTTTTGCCAGCCGAAGATTCTCCGTCATAAATCGATTGATTCCGTCTAATAGGACTGCATGGAGCTTTTGCTTTGTCAGCGCAAGAAAATACGCCGCATACCGATCAAAATATTTCAGCGAATACACAATATGGGAATACTCCAGAAAACGATTTTCTCCGTGAAGCTCTTGTCCCTCGTCAATATAATCCGCAATAATAATCTGCAAATAATCCGTCAAAGCCTCATACGTGGATGAATAATACTTATAAAAGCTCATTCTTGCAATACCGGCTTTCTTCACAATATCCGAAATTTTAATCCGTGCAAATTCCTGTTTTTCCATCAGGGCAACGATTGCCTCCGAGATACACATTCTGGTAAATTTCGTTTTCTGACTGAATTTCTTTTTCAAAATCATAATTCACTCCCATTATTCTCAAAATATACAAAAACGTACTTTTTGTATATTGTATCATAACGTGTCATATAATACAATGATATGTAGTAATAAAAACCACATTGTACTGACAAGGAAAGGAGAAACTATGGTAAAATTTGTAGCCGATTCCTCTTGCGACCTTTTTGAGCTTCCCGGCGTCGAGCATTTTACTGCCGTACCGTTAATCATTTCAACCGAGGAACGTACTTATCAGGATGACATGAATTTGGATTTGCATGAAATGCTTGACTATCTGGCATCCTACCGCGGGCGCTCCTATACGGCCTGCCCTTCACCGGATGGCTGGCTGCAGGCATTTGACGGAGCCGACGAGATTTACGTTGTAACCATCACCAGCGGTTTGTCCGGTACCTGTGCCAGTGCCAATGTAGCAAAGGAAATGTACCTTTCGGAGCACCCGGAGGCAAAAATTCTCGTGATTGACTCCCTCTCCACCGGTCCGGAGATGCGTATGATTCTCGAAAAGCTGGCAGAGCTTAAAAATCTCGGTAAGTCCTTTGAAGAGGTCGAGAAAGAAATTGCAGATTATATGGCAAATACACACCTCTATTTCGTTCTCAAATCTCTGCACAACCTTTCGCAAAATGGACGGGTAAACAAGATTGTTGCTTCTGCGGTCGGCATTCTGCATATTAACATTCTCGGCATCGCCAGTCCGGAGGGTACCATTGCTCCGATTAACAAATGCCGAAGCGAAAAGAAGGTTATCGAAGCAATGATGGACGAAATGGCGGCAGCCGGATACAAAGGTGCAAAGCTCCGTATCGCGCATGTGGAAAATGAAGAATTTGCCACACGCGCAGCCGAAGCTATCCGCAACCGTTTCGGCACGGCCGACATCCTGGTTTATCCTTCCACCGGTCTATGCAGCTTTTATGCAGAACGCGGCGGTATTCTGATTGGATGCGAATGCAAATAAAAATATCCGCCCCGCCGGGTATTTTTCGGGTTTATATTATGGATTCAAGGTCAATTAAAGAATTTCAGTTTTGCCCTCCTGTTGTGTAAACCCAATACTATTTTCGTGTAAAAACCGAATTCTCATCAACCGTCCAAACGTTACCGTCAATGGTTCCGAAAGAAAACGTATGTTCATCGGCGGACTGCAAGTATACCTCCTTGGTATCCTTAGCAAAGGAGACTACATAGTAACGCACTGTCTCATTTGTCGCTTCATTGGTAATATCTACCGGAATATTATTGTTATAGTTCTCATCCGGCTGGCTCAAAACAACCATCGTCATCGGAATACCCTCCTCAGATGCGTTGCCCTTCCACTCGCCGGTCAATGCCGTTACAACATTGGTAATATTCCCCGACCAGGTATAGAACTTCCAGCCATTGGTATAATCATACTTCAGGGTCACAGTGCAGTCGATTGTTGTTTCCATAAAATCGTTTTTCGCAACCATAACAAGCGGAATCTCTACTTCCACCTGACCATTGAGCTCCGGCATATCCGCCTTCTCAATCTTTACAATTGCAATTTCCTCTTTTGAGAAACTGAACGTATTTCCAAGAACCGTAACCGTGCTGTAAGGACTTTGCATCAGGAACGCATTAACGCTTGCCTCATCCATTACCAGATTGTAATTCTCAGGCATTTCTTTGCTGATATTTTCCATAATCGGAGAAATTCGGCTTATGTTCCATTCCTCATCATGCGGATTATATGCAAGCATTGCCTCCGCCTCGATGGAATAAACCGCTTTGTCCGAGTTGGTATACTTTGCAGACAGGCGCACCTTGTCAATAAGATTATCCGTGTCAAAGTCATGAGAAATAATCTTAATGTCTGCAAGGTCTTTCAGGTAAACAGTCTCAAAATAGGGATCTTCAAGATACATACTGTAACTGCTTTCTGTCATCAGCGTAATCGTATCCTCATCACTCAGTGTCTTCAGCATAAGCTCTTTCTCGCTGCTTTTTACCTCGGCAGCATAAATTATCCAGCGATCCGTGGATTCCCTGTATTTTACCGTAAGGTCAACAGAATAGGTAACCGCATAGACATCCGGCTGGCAGGTTCCGCTTATCGTAACGGTATCCGTAAGTTCCTTTCCGTCAAGCGTATGGTTTCCGAGCTTCATGGAGCTGATAAAATCGTCTGCCGAAGCATAGATATTCTCTCCGATGATAATGGCGCCGTAATCCGTGATCGCTTCCTTCAAAGCCTCCTCGGAAACCTCGCTGGTCAGCACCTGTTCGCCAATCTCAACATCCTTTTCCAGGCGGCTTGCCTTAATCCCCCACTTCTTACTGTCGCTCAGGCGCATGTTCAGCGTATACCCTGTTTCCACGGTACCATTTTTTCCGGTATACTTGAGAGTACAGGACACCTGTGCCTTCTTGTTGTCGCTCTTCAGTTTAACCTTATCAATTACTACCGTGTATTCGTCCGAATCCGCATCTTCCGGAATTGCTCCGCATTTGAGCAACACCTTTCTGACCTCTTTTTCCGTCGGGTCTTCCACGCCGCAGCCCGTCATCACTGCAAGGGCAAGCATCGTTACAAGCCCCAGCAGGAGCATTTTAACTTTCTTCATTATACTTCCTCCCATTATCCTATGCGTTTTTACGGTATGTCCGCGAAATCCAACCGCTTACACCGCTTTCCTTTCGCTCACGCGATAAAAACACTACTATCACTGTATCACAAAGAGTCCGGCATTGTCTATTACATTTTTGTTTATTCTTCGATTCTTATTTTACATGCAAAAACGCGACGGTAATCAACCGCCGCGTTCTGTATTTTATGATTTTATGCAAGCTTACTTCCGGTAAGAAGCTCATAGCCCTGAAGATATTTATCAATGGTCTTCTGAGCGATTTCTTCCGGCAAGATCCAGTCATTATCCGGATTAGCTTTCAGCCAGTCACGTGCGAACTGCTTGTCGAAGGAAGGCTGTCCGTGACCTGCTTCATAACCGTCGGCCGGCCAGAATCTGGAACTGTCCGGAGTAAGCATCTCATCACCGAGTACGATGTTGCCGTTCTCGTCAAGACCGAACTCGAACTTGGTGTCAGCAATGATGATGCCGCGGCTAAGTGCATAGTCGGCACACTTCTTGTAAAGAGCGATGGTGTAATCACGAAGCTTGGAAGCATACTCTTCGCCCTTTCCGGGGAATCTCTTCTCGAGATATTCGATACTCTGCTCGTAGGAAATATTCTCGTCATGATCACCGATTTCAGCCTTGGTAGAAGGAGTATAAATCGGCTCAGGCAGCTTCTGGGACTCCTGAAGCCCTTCGGGAAGCTTAATTCCGCAAACAGTACCGTCCTTCTTGTAGCTTGCCCAACCGCTTCCGGTGATATAACCGCGCACGATGCACTCTACGGGAAGCATCTCAAGCTTACGGCAAAGCATGGAGTTTCCATCGAATTTCTCCTGACGGAAATACTCCGGCATGTCATTGACATCAACGGAAAGCATGTGATTCGGAATGATGTCCTTTGTCATGTCAAACCAGAACTTGGACATCTGTGTAAGTACAGTACCTTTCTTGGTGATAATATTCTTAAGAATTACGTCAAAACAGCTGATGCGATCGGTTGCTACCATAACCATGCTGTCGCCGTTATCGTAGATCTCGCGTACCTTACCCTCTTTGATAGGCTTTAACTCTGTCATATTCATACCTCGTATATTTTATTCGGTGTAAAAAACTGTTGGGCACACCTGTGTCTATAATAATGCTAAAAAAGAATATCGTCAAGATGCATTTTCACTGATGCAGGGGGGCAACTGATGCAGGGGGGCAACTGATGCAGGGAGAATACTGTAGGATTACTCCTTCCGACAGCTGTGTATTAGAAAAGGGAAAAATAACACCGCCATGCGAGCCAACATAGCGATGTCGTTTTTAACATTCAAAATATTCCGTTGTTGCTTCCCCGCATTTAGATATCTAGGCTATGCTCATTTAACAGGAAAGCCACTTTCTGAAATAAAAAGCAGATAATATGCTTCGTTCGTTAGGGCTCCAATCGCCCCACGAGAACACATACATCTGCTTTGAAGAGAATTAGGTTGGAATATCGAGGCTGATTCCTCACAATTCGCTTTAATTCCTTGCTTTGATAATAGTATGGCATACTCCAGCAAATGTCAAGTCCCCTGAAAAAATAGGGAAATGTTTCTGCTTTAACAAATGATATGACAATGACCGATGCAGCACACGGTATTGACTTTACAGCAAACAGTACAGCTCCTACTCTGCACATTTTTGCCGCATTCTCTGGCTGATGTGATATTCGGAAAGGTCTATAGGCCTTTCAAATTTGGGCAATGAGCCACGGCGGAATACCCAGTTCATAGCCAAAGGCATATGAAGTATTTTATGTAACGGCTGATTGCTTCGCTCAGAAATCATTCTTGCCGTTTCCACATCATTGCCGCCCATATAGACAATCGTATCGCAATTATCTAAAATCGTATGACTACCCTCTTGATAGCCCTGAGCAAGCTGCGCTTCGGATTGCAGAATAAGCATTGCCGAAATACCTCTGGAACGGATATTGGATATCATATTCTCAAAGCCGTGTATCCGGCAGTTCGTTCCGAAATCGTCAAGTATAAACCTTACCGGAACCGGCAGTCGGTTGTCCTCGCACTCTTCATCGGCATAGCTGCACAGCTCATTCATCGCCTGACTGTAAAAGACATTGGCAATCGTATCCCTTGAACGGTCTGTATCGCTAATCCCGAGGAATACTACCGTCTTTTCCCTGCCGATTGCTTTTAGGTCAAGAGCGTTATCGCCGGAAATCATTTTCCTGATTCCCGGTGAGTCAAATGCGCCTATCATTGACTGTAACGTTATGATTACGCATCCGAACGTGCGTGGAGCAGTTGACTTAAATTTCTCGTATTGAGCACACGCCCAGCTTTCTATTCCCTTGCGCACGTTAAACAACCTGTGAGCTTCAAAAATGTGGTCAATTTCACAGCTCTCGCCCTCCTCGTATACGTTAGGATCAATCTTTGCAAGCAGGGAAGTGGAGCTATACTAAAAAAGTAG
>DLOO01000060.1:0-523 GCA_002479645.1 Lachnoclostridium sp. UBA7482
ATCAATAATTTTCTTGAGACGGGACATCACATCCGGAATCATATCAAAGACTCTGGAAAGGGTATCCTGATCCTTGATGGAAACCATTCTCGCGTTGCCGTCCTTGATAATCAGAACCGCGCTGGGCGCCATCTTGCCGCCCATACCGCCGCCGGCCTTGTTCTTTGCTTCTTTATTGAACACACCGGCTCCGACACCGAAGCTCACATCCACCAAAGGAAGAATCATCGTACCATCCTCCAGCGTGATTGCATCGCCAACTACGGTCTTTGTGGAGATATATCCCTCCATACCGCTCAAAAGTCCCTGAATTGTTTCTTTGAAATTTACTTCAGCCATTTTCCTGTCCTCTCTTTCTGGAGTTTCTTATTCTTTTCCTAATATCTTTTTCATTTCCGGAACGGTTTCCAGCATTTTTTCTTTTACTTCCATTGCTTCGTCAATCACCTTACGCAGATTCTTGTCGAAGAACAGGCGAATTCCTCTGGTAAGGAATCCAATCAGGCGAATCCTTCCGACTGCC
>DLOO01000060.1:615-4701 GCA_002479645.1 Lachnoclostridium sp. UBA7482
CCGGAAAGCCTGGAGAGAAACCCAACGGATCCCGAAAGCTTCTTTGGCGCAATGTGAAGTAAAATCCATTTTACTGCTTCCCATACATCAAGAAGCGCTTTCTTTGTTGAATCCTTGGCAACATACTCCTTCAGGAGGTTTTTCTTGCGGATAAACAATTCGTACAGACACCGTACCGTCTCCCAAAGACTGCGAATCTTGTCCTTTATTTTCTGAATAAAGGACACCTTCGGTTTGTCTTCCCCGTCGGCTTCCTCTGCGGAATCCTCCGACGGTTTATCGCCGTCCGGTTTCTCTCCAGGCTTTCCGGCCGGCTTCTCTTCCGTCGGTTTCTCCGGCTTTATTTTCCCGGTCTTTCCCGGTTCGGATGGCTTACCTTCCTCCGTTTTCGGCTCGGGTTTTTCCTCTCCGCCTTCCTTTTCCGCAGGCTTTTCTTCTTTTTTGTTATCATCAGAGGGGTTTTCTTCTTTTTTCCCTCCGCCTCGTTTTATCGGAATTCCGAAAAGCCGCACTACCCACGACAGTCCGTCCGATCCGTACAGAACCCGAACTCTCAACGTATGCAGCAGCCAGTAAACCCGTATGTCCGCATGTATCTCTTCCCCCTTATCGGCATTGATTCGGTACCGGAACGGCGCGAACAGAAGTGCCGCAAGAAGAAGCAGTACAATCAGCAGAAGGACAAGCAGAATTACGCCCAGTATACACAATATGCGTAAGAATATCTGCATATTTTCCTCCATAATTTATGAAATTCATTTCCGGGATTTACTCACATCCCGTTGCACCATAGCGTTCCGAAAGAATACCCGTAAGAAGCAGCATGGCATCGCCCCGGTTCCCGGCAATTCCGATTACCTCGGCGTCGGGATAATTCGGCTGAACCAGATTCCACGACGGCACCACCGAGAGCGTCCCGTCCTTCTCCACCGTAACACAATAGCTCAGCAGAAATTGGGGCTTTTTCAGTTCCAGTGCCTGAAGCAGCTTTTCTTTTTTCCCGACATCCTTTTCCAGAACGCGGACATTTTCCGCAAACGTAACAGCCACGTTGGTTCCTCCCGTTATTGTCCGTATACCGCCCACAACAAATCAAGGCAGGCATTTTTCTCTGCCAAATCCCTGCAGCCCGAAAGGGAGGCCAAAACATAGTTCATAACTTCGGTATGATTGTTGAAAAATACCGGAAGTTCCTTGAGTACGGCAGCCATCATCGCACGAAGGTATTTGCGGGATTTGCCCTCCATACCTGCCTGAAGCGCCGTAAGCACCTCATCGGTACGTTTATTAAGATACTCCCCGGTAACCGGCTGCGTATTTCGCTCCGAAAGCGCTGCGAAAACGGAGGTTGACATCAACAAACGTGCCTGACGCAGCGTATCAAGCTCCTCTGCTCCCTTCTCGTCCGAGATACCCTCCAGCCTGGCAGCATCTGCGGACGCCCTCTCGAGACGACCCTCCATCCAGATAAATGCCTGAAGCTCTGCTTCGGGAACCGGAATCCACTGTCCGTCCTCAAGCGCCGCAAGACCCAAATCAAGAATCGCGGTAATCAGAGGGCGGTACTGCTCCTCCGCTTCTACCACGGTACCATCCTCTGCAAGCATACCGATACAGATCACATAATTGATCACCTGCTGAAGCTCACACAGGAATCCGACAAGAATCTCCATGCCGTCCTCTACGTTAACGAGCTTACGCTCCGCATCGTCCCACTGTTCCTTTGACATGTCCGCAAACTCCAACGCGGAAAGCTCGTCAGCCGCCTGCCGCCACTGTGCATATTCGGCAGCCTGTCCTCTTGCAAGAAGTCCTGCAGAACCGAGAATGCGCTCCGCAAATTCCTCCATCGTTGCAGTCTCTCCGTCCTCGTATACAGCCATCCCCTGACGAATCAAATCAAAAAAGCGCTGCTTGGTCATACGTACCGGAAGCTGCATTACCATGTCGCGGATGCGCTGATTTACGGTAATGTTATCGTCGGAATTGAAGATAAACTGAAGCAGCTTTCTTGCCTCCTGCTCGTCGTCACGAGCAGGGAGCTCTGCCTTAAAGGTATATTCCAGGCGATTTAACAGATACTCCGGAATCATCAAACGATCGGTAAGTGCGGACAATGCCGCCACCTTCCCGGTAATGTCATTACGAAGCTCCGAAAGCGCTGCAAGCGCCTGCTGCTTATCCTCTCCGTCTGCGGAAAGAATCGCCTTGACCAGACAAAAAGCCTTACGGAAAATCTCCGCTGCCTCGCCCTCCGGCGGCAATGCGCAGCGTGCTTCGTAAAAATTATACAGTTCAGCCGCCAGGTTCATCCATGCCAGTTCCTGATAGGTCCCGGACAGACGACTGCTTAATGTCGTGTTATTCATCGGTTCTTACTCCTGTCATAGGTTCATTTATTCCTGCCCTGTACCGTTATCCGCCTGTTCGCGTACCACATGGGTATGCGTATACAGATGATCCATGCAGTATTCAAAATTGCCGTCGCACTTTGAACAGAAGCGAAATTCCAAATCCTCTCCGTCAAGCTCAGTGCGTCCGCATACGGCGCAGCGGTGTCTGGTAATCACCCGGCGTCCCTCGTGAACCGAGGCAGGACCGGATTGTACTCCCTGCTGTACCCCCTGCCGGTATGCACGCCGCCTGTGAATCTCCTGCGGACTGATTCTGCGGTAATTTCTTGTCGCAAAGAAGAAAATAATGAAATTCATCAGCGCTGTAATGCTTGCCACCGCAGAACCAATATCGAACGGTGTTCCTCTCAGCAATGCGCTTACGATCTCATAGCCTTCAATTACCGCATAGAAAATCGCAATGTATTTGATTTTAATCGGAATCACAAACATCACCAGCAATCGTACTTCCGCATATTCCACGGCAAACGCAAGGAACAGGGAAAGATTGATATAGTCAAGCGAGATCGGGAAGCTGTAGCCGCTGCCGGTTACGGCAAGGAACACAAAATACATAATGACTACCGCTAAGATATTAAAAACAATACCGCTTGCATAATATAACGTGAACCGGAAGCTGCCCCACCGCTGTTCGAGCGAATTGCCGATCATAAAATACAGCCACAACGAAATAAGCAGAAAAACAATACTGTCGTCCATCGGCTGAATCAGGAAGGTAACAACACGCCATACCTGTCCCGACAGAACCTTGTCCACATCGAACATCAGATACGTTGTGTAAAAGTCCGGACTCATCATGCCGATAATATAACCCACAGCATATAAAACAATAATGTATCTCATCAGTCCGGGAATCGCAAGACGCCCGAACTTTTTTTCTAATTTCCGAATCATAATAAAATCCTTTTCTGAGTATGATGCATTTTCTAAGGCTTTCTGCCGCAAGACATACTTCCCCCTTTATACATGCTCTCCNNGAAAATACATCCCCATTGTCAAACAAATCTTATCTGTGATATACTATTTCTATAAATTTTTTTCCGGAGGTTCTTATGGCATTTGACGGCTTCGTGGTTTCGGCTCTGGCAAGCTCGCTTAACGAAAAGCTTGCCGGCGGACGAATCACTAAAATCAGTCAGCCCGAGGCGGACGAGCTTGTGCTGACCATAAAAAACTACGACACTTATAAGCTTTTGTTATCGGCAAACGCCTCTCTCCCGCTCGTATATCTGACGGAAACAAGCAGGCAGGCGCCCTTAACCGCTCCGAATTTCTGTATGCTGCTTCGGAAACACTTAAACAGTGCGCGCATTCTGGAAATCACACAGCCCGGTCTTGAACGGGTACTGCACTTTAAGATTGAGCATTTGGATGAGATGGGCGACCGCAAGGTCAAATGGCTGATTATGGAGATCATGGGCAAACACAGCAATATAATCTTCTGTGATGAAGAGATGCGCATCCTCGATGGCATCAAGCACGTCTCTGCCCTTGTGAGTTCGGTGCGTGAGGTTCTGCCGGGACGCACGTATTTCCTTCCGCAGACGATGGAAAAGGCTGACCCGCTGATGACTCCGGGATCGGATACCGCAGAGCTTCTTTCCGCAAAGCCGACGCCGCTTGGCAAGGCAATCTATACGACCTTTACTGGTTTTTCCCCGATGATGGCGCA
>DLOO01000060.1:4793-13197 GCA_002479645.1 Lachnoclostridium sp. UBA7482
AGATACCCGGGCGCGGCGCTTCTCTCCCTGCATTGCCAAACGCCAAGGAGAACCGGTGGAATTTGCGGCATTTCCTTTAACGCTCTACGGAGATTTTCCGGATTATGAGCTTACGACTCCGGATTCGGTCAGTTCCATGCTGGAGCAGTATTATCAGGAGCGTGACGCCCTCACTCGTATCCGCCAGCGCTCCGCCGACCTCCGCAAGGTCGTGCAGACGGCGATGGAACGTACCATAAAAAAGCAGGATTTGCAGGTAAGACAATTAAAGGATACCGAGAAAAAGGATCGCTGCCGCCTGTACGGCGAGCTTCTGACCACCTACGGCTATTCGGCCGAACCCGGCAGTAAACAGCTAACCTGCAACAATTACTATACGGGCGAGGATATCACGATTCCGCTTGATGAGACACTTACCGCAATGGAAAATGCGAAACGGTATTTTGACCGCTATGCCAAACTCAAGCGTACTGCCGAGCAGCTGGAGGTGCATCTTCATCACAGTCGGGAGGAACTTGAGCACTTGGATTCCATTCGTGAATCGCTGGAATATGCCACCTGCGAAGCGGATTTGTTTGCCGTAAAACGCGAGCTGCAGGATTTCGGGTTTCTGAAATTCCACAGGGATGTCGGTACCGGCAGCAGGAAGGGCAGCAAGTCCCCGAAGAACCGGCCGATGCATTATCGCACGGCAGATGGCTATGACATCTACGTCGGCAAGAATAATTACCAGAACGACGAGTTGACGTTCCGTTTTGCAGTCGGCGGCGACTGGTGGTTCCATGCTAAGGGTGCACCGGGTTCCCATGTTATTCTGAAGACGAAGGGTGTCGAGCCACCGACCGAGGTTTTTGAGGCCGCAGCCGGTCTGGCCGCATTGTACTCCAAGAACCGCCAGGCCGAAAAGGTCGAAATCGATTATCTGGAGCGCAAAAACGTGAAAAAACCGGGCGGTGCACGTCCCGGATTTGTTGTTTACTATACGAACTACTCAATGATGGTTCGCCCGGGTGATGCCGGACTGACCCTGATTGACGAAAAGTGAGGTTCTTATGATTATTGCTGATTTTCACACCCATTCCTCTTTCTCCACCGACTCAGACAGCCGACCCGAGGAAATGGCGGCACGTGCCTGCGAGCTTGGACTTAAGCAGTACTGCATTACCGACCACATGGATTTGGATTTTCCGCTGGAAGAAGGGGCATTTATCTTTGATTTGCCGAGGTATTTTGACAAACTCACGTTGCTCCGTATGCAGTATGCGGATCGCCTGGATCTGCGTATCGGCATTGAACTAGGCCTTCGCAACGAGCCGGAGGTCATTTCCACCATGCCGGAGCGCTACCGTAAGATGCTTGCGGACTGGCCCTTTGACTTTGCCATCGGTTCCACCCATGTGCTTGAGTACCGGGACCCATATTATCCCGAATACTGGCAGATGCACTCTCCCGAGGAGGGGGTGCGTCTCTATCTCGAGTCCATTCTCGACAATGCCGGCGCCTATGACGGATTTCAGGTCTACGGTCACCTCGACTATATTCTGCGGTATCTTCCCGAAGGCGCCGAGGTTGATACCGGCCGATTTTACGACCTGTATGATGCAATTCTGAAGAAGCTCCTTTCAAAGGACATGGGCATTGAGGTGAATACTTCCTGCTATGCAAAAGGCGCTTCCTCGCCGCACCCCGAGCCGTGGGTTCTCTCCCGCTATCTTGAGCTTGGCGGGGAGATTCTGACCATCGGTTCCGATGCGCATATGCCGGAGCGGATTGCCGGAGCATTTGACCGCACGGAAGCCCTGCTTCTCGGCCTCGGTTACCGTTATTACACGACGTTTCGCAATCGGAAACCGGAGTTTCATGAGTTAGGGAAATAATTAAAACATACAGTCAAAAATAGAGGGCGTGTGAAATAGGATATGTACGGGAGCATATTGCAGTTCACACGCCCTTTTCTTCCAAAGTATCTATTTTTATGATGCACTTTCCGTCTCCAAATCGGCAACATCAAACCAGCCGTAGCTGTAGGTTCCATATAACCAGCTATTCCATCGTTCCATATTTTCAATCAGGGCAAATACCCTCCGACCGTCCTCGCTTTTTCCGTAAATAGTCAGCTTTGCCTCTTTGATTGCATAAATCCGCTCCGTCTGAACGGTATCCGGATAAACCGTAGTTCGCGAGGTTAACTCCTTATATTCCGGTTCTACAGGTACCATCCCCTCCGGAAAGAAAACAACAATCGGGAACAATCCGCTTTTATACTCGCCGTCTATGTTGGAATACCACCATGGATCCTCTATTTTTCTAAGGCGAAAACTGATTTCTGCCGTTACCACTCCGAAATCGATACGTTCGGTTTCCCCGTTCTCCCCCCGCACAAGCCAGGTCGCTCTGTCACTTCCGATTTCAACAGCCTCCGGCAATTGCTTTGTCAAGTTATCGTATCTGTTTTCATATAACCAAGCCTGCCCCTCCGACTCGGAATATCCAAAACAGTCGTACCAATAATCCCCATTCTGTGCCCGATAATACTCTATCAGAACATAGACCTGCTTTGTGTCCGTGCCATCAAGACATGCCAGAAAAACCTGTCCGGTAAGTTCCTGATCCTCCGGTTTAACATAGAGATACGATACTTCGCCAATCCGGTAGTCAACTCTTGTTGCACCATACACTACATGGGCGTCACAAGGCTCTTGATTTGCATCATACGTAACCTGAATCCGTTCCGGGTATCCGTCACCGTTCAAATCAACCGAGGTCCCTGGCTCCCACAATACCACCTCTCCGGCATACAGCCGCTTCTCCACATCCGTTGTACCAAACTCCGAAGCAGTATGCTTTACCGGTACGGGCACTGTCATAGACTGTTGACGGTTCTCATCCCTATTCGTAATTGAATGATTCGGAAACTTCATCTCCGATACATGCACCATCTTCGTCGGGGTCGGTGTCGGTGCATCCGTAGGGGTAGGAGTCATGGTAGACGTCGGGGTAGGCGTTGCCGACACCGGCACGGTCGGACGCGGCCTCGCATCCTCCTCTGCACAGCCAATAAGCAGTAACATACCGAAAAGGGAAATCATATAAAATATTTTCTTCATACCTGAAACCTCCGATAGAAATTAGTATGGGGAGTTACAATTCGGCTTAATCTGCAGATGCAGCCAAGTTTCATTATTTCTTGGCATCGTTTCTATTTCATGCCCCCGTGATTTTCCATTTTCTGCCCTTGTACGATAAAATCCATATCCAGGCACAACTTCTAGCGATGAGGAATCGTTTCCTTGAAACTCTTTATACACACTATTATATAAAGCTGTTCCTCCATGACTATGATCTATGTCATATGCTCTTCCTCTCATATGAAAGCTTATCGCCCAGCCGGACAGCGAACGGTTATACAGCCACCCGCGAAATGCACAAGCAACTGACAGAGATGTATCATTTCTATAATAATGTCGTACACTCTCTAACGATTCCAGCAGCTTGACCGCAATTTTCAATTGCTTATAATCACTTGTGGAACTTCCCTTACTATACAATTCGGAAATCTTAAAATGAGGAGCTATATTCGTTGTAATAATAGAATCCCAATTTCTTATCCAGCTTCCGCCAACAATATACGTATTTTTATCTGCATAAGGAGTGCTTCCCTGCACGCCGAAGTCAAAAATGGTGTACTTGCTATTCTTGACGCCTGTGGTTAATGCACCTAACTGCTTGCATACGATTTCAGCGGGAGTGTATTGTGCCCCATTATATGTAAATACAGCGGATGGGAGATCTGCGTACCATGTAAATGCACAGGATGTAGTTACTCCGGTCTGACCGTTATATATCGAATAACCAAAGCATGCCTTTAATGTCGCACTATTTGTATATAATTCAATAATTTGCCCCTGTCTCTGTATTGCGATTGTACTCCCTCGTCCCAGGACTTGGCAACCCAAATATTTAATTATATCGTCAATCTTTACATAATAAACCGAGTTTTGATCCTTAAGCCCGGACACCGTAACGGCATCGCTTACCTCCGGCAGAGTTCCGGTTCCTTTACCAATATTTGAAAACTGTATATTGCAAACGGTATATGCCATATCTTTCTCCTTATAGTCTTTGTAAGTTGGGTTTGGATTTTGGGACAAATATTTTGGTTAAACACCCTGTCCCAATCCTTTTTATCATTATAACTCACGTGGAACAATTATAGTTCTAATCGATACAAACGGTAGAAATCGGTATATGAACGGTAAATATTGTCAAAAATCCACACCGGAACATATTGGGCAGGGGCAGTATTCAGGAATTCATTGACATACTGAATGAATCTCTGGTATGGTATAACCAAAGGAGAACCAAAATACCATTTCCCAAACTTAAGAAGAAAGGATTTATGGCATAATCACTGCATTATCCCAGAGGGTTAGCAATGAAAATAGAAATTTGTATTTGCGATGACGACATAAACATTTATAATCAGTTAAATTCCTACTTTGAGAATTTTCTTTTTGTGACGGATTATGCATTTAATATTACCTATTGTGACTCGTCAGACAGCATTTTGAAAACATATGAAGGTAAAGACAAACCTTTTGATCTTATTTTTATGGATATCGAACTTGGTTCCTCTTATACCGGAATTGATGTTTCCAGGGTCATTCGCCAAAAATACGACAGCAATGTAAATATCGTGATTTTAACCTCCTATCCGGAATATATGCGCGAAGGGTTTGAAATCCATGCCTATCACTATCTTCATAAACCATTAGACTACAGTGTGTTCAAAAACCTGATGATTGATTTTACCAAATCCTTTGGCGACCAATATTCCACAGTAACGTTGCTCGATTGGGAAGGAACCATGTCTGTAATCAAGCTGAAAGAGATTGTTTACATAGAAACAGCCAGAAAATTCGCGAGCAAGAACTATCTGCTATTCCATACAATAAATGGCACGGAAGACCAAAAATATAACGACTACTATGCCTCCGGCAATCTGTCAGACTGGGAGATGCGGCTAAGTGAGAATCATTTTATCTCTCCGTCCCGCAGCCTTTTGGTAAACCTGTTTCATGTAAAGAGATTTACCAAGGAAAAAATGGAACTGAAGGATGGAAATTTTCTCCCTATCAGCAGGCGAAAATTTATGGATTTGAAGAAAAAACTGTCCGAATATCTTTTTACCGGCAGGTAAAATTGTAAGAAAGCAAAAAGCAGAAACATACGTTTTGCCCTGCTATGTACTCTCTGCCGCTCTATCGGTAAAGAGAGTACATAGCATTTTTTCTGCCTTCTTAACGTCTCTCCCAGCCCGGATTCTGTTTCCGAAGCTTTTCTACATACTCTTTAATCTTTTCTGCGGCGTAATCAACCTGTTCACGCGTATTTTGCCAGGATAAAGTAAAACGGATGGAGCCTTCCAGCCAGGCCTGTGACAATCCCATTGCCTTCAGCACGTGCGAAGGCTCGCTGCTTGCCGAGCTGCAGGCGGAACCGCCGGAGCAATGAATCCCCGCCATATCCAGAAATACCAAAAGCGAACTTGCCTGAATCCCCAGAAAGCTGACGTTCAAGATGCCGGGCAGGCACTCCTCGGCGTCACCGTTTCGCTGACACCGGGGCACTTCATTCAGCAAACGATTTGCAAAATAATCCCTCAGTTCGCGCACATGGTTCTCGCGTTCTTCTCTCCCCGCATCGGCAATTTCAAGTGCTTTTGCCATTCCTACGATTCCGGGAACATTTTCGGTACCGGAGCGAAGCTGCTGTTCCTGCGCACCACCGTGCATCAGCGGGGTCAATACGGTTCCCTCCTTCATGTATAGGAAGCCAATCCCCTTGGGGCCGCCGAATTTGTGTGCAGATGCCGTCAAAAAGGTGATGCCGGAAGCGTCCATGCGCTCTTCAAAATGCCCGATTGCCTGTACGGCGTCGGTATGAAATGCAATTCCGCGCTTGTGTGCGATTTCCGCAATCTCCCCAATCGGAGCAAGCGTTCCAACCTCATTGTTCGCGTACATAATACTAATCAAAAACGTATCCGGCCGGATGGCGCGATTCAAATCAACAAGGGAAATGCCCCCCTTCTCATCCACCGGCAAATACGTAACATCAAATCCAAGCTGCTCCACAAACCGGCAGGTGTGCAGCACCGCATGATGTTCAATTGCCGTCGTGATGATATGCCCCTTTTTTTTCAGTCTGCCGAAGCAGGAGCCCTTAATAACCCAGTTGTCGCCTTCCGTTCCTCCGGAGGTAAAAAATATCTCCGTGGGCTTGCAGTGCAAAAGCTCCGCGATCTTCATACGCGCTTCCGTAACCGCCTTTTTGGCATGTAAGCCCCTCTCATGAAGGCTGGACGGATTGCCGTATTCTTCCGTAAAATACGGCAGCATTGCCTCAACAACAAGCGGATCTGTCAGTGTTGTGGCCGCATGATCAAAATATATATTTTCCACGGATTCCCTCCTAATTTATCAAGTATTTTTTATTGTATGCGGTTTATGTAAAGGTTGCCAATAGGAACGCTTCACAAAATTTTCATTGACGACGGATTCTGTTTTCTCATTATCATAGTATCATCAGTTGCATAATACTATAACATCCCGCCTATCCGTTGTCTACATTTATCCCACTTCTCTGCATAATGCCGCCCGCAAAGACATACAGATAAAATGAACACCTTCCGGGGGTTTCCTTGAAGAATAAATTATTATGCGGTACCATCATTCTGACGGCTGCGGGTTTCCTATCCCGTCTGTTGGGCTTTTTTTATAAAATTTATCTTGCCGGTACGATGTCCGAGGAACGAATGGGTCTTTATCAGCTCCTGTTTCCCGTATACGGCCTCTGCTTTACCGTCTATGCCTCCGGCATCCAGACCGGAATCAGCAAGCGCGTTGCAGAGACCAATGCTATGCATGAAGGGGAAATGAACAAGTCCCATCCATCCGCGGGCTGCATTCTTTGCACCGGGCTGCTGCTTTCCCTGCCGCTATCGCTGCTTCTTTCCGCATTGGTCTACTTTGGCGCAGATTTCCTGGCGTTAAGAATCCTAAACGCACCGGCAACAGCACCATCCTTGCGAATCCTTTCGTTTATGTTTCCGTTTTGCAGCATCACAGCCTGCCTAAACGGTTACTACTATGGCGCCAAAAGAGCCGGTGTTCCGGCCGGCACCCAGCTGTTTGAACAGGTTGTCCGAATTTCCTTTGTTATGTTGTGCGGAATCCTCGCTCCGACACTTTTTCCGGACGTCAATGGTGAATTATCGTGTGAGCGTGCAGCCGCAGGTATCGCTGTCGGCGAAATTGCTTCCTGCGTTGTCAGCCTGCTGTGCCTGCTCCTGCCCCAAAAAGACGCTGCGGCAAACTCAGACAAGACCGTCGACGCCAGTCCCCTTGCAGCGCCTGTAAGCTCACCAATGCCCTCAAACCGTTTTTCCCCGATTCTGCAGATTGCCGTTCCCCTGACTGCCAACCATCTCATATTGAGTCTTCTGCACAGCTACGAAACTATATTGATTCCGGAATTACTTGTTCGGGGCGGCCTGAACACCTCCCAGGCGCTCGGCACGCTCGGTGTCGTAAACGGTATGGTAATGCCATTTTTACTTTTTCCAACCGCCATTACCAGCGCGCTGGCCATTCTCCTGCTACCGACCGTTTCCGAAATCTATGTTTCCGGAAAAAAGATTCTTCTGCAGGTTACGATTCGCACAACCCTGCGTGCCACCTTTCTGCTTGGCATCCTGACTTCGGGCATTTTTCTTTGCTTCGGGCAGTCTCTGTGTAATTTATTTTTCCAAAATCAACATGCCGGTACCTGCCTGCGGCAATTTGCGTTATTATGCCCGATTTTATATGCAACTCAGACAACCGGGAGCATCTTAAACGGACTCACAAAAACAAATCTGACCTTCCGAAATTCCGTGCTGAGTTGTATCGTCCGATTACTGCTTCAGGTTATTTTAATTCCCCGGCTGCTGCTGACCGGGTATTTGCTGGCGTCCTTTTTTGGCACCCTGCTCCCGTTATTTCTGGACCTGTGGGCTCTGAGGAAGGAGGGGCTGCTTCGGTTTGACGTCCGGAATTCGCTTGTAAGACCGACTCTTGTTACCCTCCTGCTTCTTACGGTATTTTCTCCGTTAAATGCATTGCTCGAGGGACGATCCCTGAAAAGTTTCGTCCTGCTGGCTGTATTTGCAGGATGCTACTGTACTCTTTTTCTTCTGCTTCAGGGAATGCTTCGGAAAAGAAAAAGATCCCTGCCGTAGGACGTCTCCTCACCTGCCGTCATACGGCAAACGGGATGCTGTCAAAACGACAGGGACACTCTAATTTGCAGTCATTTCACTTCCCATTAGGAAGTTTCTCCGAAAAATTAAGGATTATACGGG
>DLOO01000060.1:13298-13754 GCA_002479645.1 Lachnoclostridium sp. UBA7482
TGCTGAATCCATTCCTTGCACTCTTCACGGAACTTGTCAAGCTGCGGAGGAATCAAATCTGCCGGACGGCAGGTAATCGGCTTAACATCGCCGATACATTTCTTCTGAACCTCGGGATTGAACGGCTTAATGGTCTGACCAAACTCACCGGAAAGAATCTTCTTGGATTCCTTGGTTACCATCTTATACCGTTCACCCTGAAGAACGTTGAGAACTGCCTGGGTACCAACGATCTGGGAAGAAGGAGTAACCAACGGGGGCTCGCCGAAGTCCTTACGTACTCTCGGTACTTCCTCAAGAACTGCCTGATACTTATCTTCTGCATGAGCTTCCTTAAGCTGGGATACCAGGTTACTGAGCATACCGCCCGGTACCTGATACATAAGGGTATTGATATTAACACCCAGAACCTTGGTATTGAGAAGACCGCTCTTCAAGCTGGTTACTGCTCTTAAG
>DLOO01000060.1:13775-34103 GCA_002479645.1 Lachnoclostridium sp. UBA7482
GGTGTCATAAGGAGTTCCGCGGAAGGTCTCAACCATAACTTCGGTAGCCGGCTGACTGGTACCGAGTGCCAAAGGAGACATTGCGCAGTCGATGATATCACAGCCTGCTTCTACAGCCTTCAGGTAAGTCATGGAAGCTACNNACACCGGAAGTATAGTGGGTATGAAGCTGAATCGGAAGATTGGAACCGGCCTTAAGAGCAGTAACCAGCTTGGTTGCCTCGTAAGGAACCAAAAGACCGGCCATATCCTTGATACAAATGGAATCTGCACCCAGCTCCTCGATACGCTTTGCCGTCTGCTCCCAGTACTCGAGAGTATAAGCATCGCCAAGGGTATAGGAAAGAGCAATCTGCGCATGACCGCCTTCCTTCTTGGTAGCCTTTACTGCGGTTTCCAAGTTACGAAGGTCGTTCAGACAGTCGAAAATACGAACAATATCAATACCGTTTGCGACAGATTTCTGAGCGAAATACTCTACTACGTCGTCAGCATAATGATTATAACCCAAAATGTTCTGACCACGGAACAGCATCTGAAGTTTGGAATTCGGAAGGCCTTTTCTTAACTTTCTGAGACGCTCCCATGGATCTTCCTTCAGGAAACGAAGACAAGCATCGAATGTAGCGCCACCCCAGCACTCAACGGAATGATAACCAACCTTATCAATCTTTTCGAGAATCGGGAGCATAAGCTCGGTAGGCATTCTGGTTGCAATCAAAGACTGATGTGCGTCACGCAGAATTGTTTCTGTTATCTTAACTGGCCGTTTTACCTGATCTGCCATAATTTTAACCTCTTTCTGCGCTGCTTCTTTTTCAGGGTTTGCAGTTAGCAGCGCTGTCAGACTGCAAACCCGTTAAAGGTCTTTATACTCCAAATACGGCCATAAATACACCGGCTGCTACTGCGGTTCCGATAACACCCGCAACGTTCGGCCCCATAGCATGCATGAGAAGGAAGTTGCTCGGATCAGCCTCGGCGCCCACCTTCTGAGATACACGGGCTGCCATAGGAACAGCAGATACACCTGCGGAACCAATCAAAGGATTTACCTTGCCGCCGGTAGCCTTGCACATAATCTTGCCGAACAGTACACCGCCTGCGGTACCGATGGCAAATGCAATCAGACCGAGAGCAACGATTTTCAAGGTGTCCAGCTTCAGGAATGCCTCAGCGCTGGTAGTTGCACCAACGGAGGTACCAAGAAGAATAACTACGATGTACATCATTGCGTTGGAAGCGGTCTCCTGCAGCTGACGAACAACGCCGGACTCCCGGAACAGGTTGCCGAGCATAAGGCACCCGATGAGCGGCGCGGTATCCGGAAGCACCGCTACAACCACGATGGTAACGATAACCGGGAAGAGAACCTTCTCAAGCTTGGATACCGGACGAAGCTGAGTCATCTTAATCTCACGCTCTGCCTTTGTGGTAAGGAGCTTCATAATCGGAGGCTGAATAATCGGTACCAGAGACATGTAGGAGTAAGCGGCAACTGCGATTGCTCCCATGTATTCGGTCTGTCCAAGCTTACCTGCAAGGAAGATGGAGGTCGGACCGTCTGCACCGCCGATAATGGAAATTGCTGCTGCTGCCTTGTCATTGAAGCCAAGGAAAATAGCAGCAAGATAAGCGGTGAAGATACCGAGCTGAGCTGCTGCGCCGAGCAGGAAGCTCTTCGGATTGGCAATCAACGGACCGAAGTCGGTCATTGCACCAACGCCCATGAAAATCAAACAGGGAAGAATGGACCATTCATCCAAAATAAAGAAGTAATGCAGAATACCGCCTGCCTGAGTGCTCTCCTCTCTCTTCCCGAAATCCGCAACCTTAAAATTAGATTCCTTGCCTTCAAAGATATCGTAGCTTACAACACTGGAACCGTCTGCTTTCAAACAGAATTCAACGGTAACCTTGTCCATATAATACTTCTCGTTCAAGGTCTTATAAGCTTCCTTCAAGTCGGCCGGAACCTTAACTTCTTTTCCGGAACAGGTATAGGAAACCGTAAGTTCCTTTGCCTCGTATTTGTCAAAGGATATTACACCATCGTTAATGGTAAATATCTTCTCGTTGTTGGTATCAAAATATGTCTCCACGCACTCAACCGGCTCAGCCATGATGCTGGGATACATATTAACCAGTAACATACCGAAGGAAATCGGTACTAACAAGAGAGGTTCATAGCCTTTGACAATTGCGAGATACATGAAAAATAATGCAACGCAAATCATCAACAGATTGCCCCAAGTAAGGGATGCAAATGCAGTACTTTTCGCCAAGTTTGCTAATGTATCAACAATATAACTCATTATGCTTTTCCCTCCTGGTTCATAATTTCAACAAATGCTTCGTAAATACTTACATTGTAGCCAATACTTCACCAGGTTCTACGCTCTGTCCTACACTTACATTGACGCTGACAACCGTACCATCCTGAGGTGCGACAATATCATTTTCCATCTTCATTGCTTCCAGAACGACCAAAACATCACCCTTCTTTACGGATGCACCGGCTGCTGCAACAACCTTCAAAATCTTACCGGGCATAGGAGCGGAAACCTTAACGGCGCCCTGCGCACCGGCGGGAGCTGCTGCCTTCGGTGCTGCTGCGGNNNNGGAGCGGATGCTACCGCTGCGCCTGCGCCTTCTTCTACGCATACATCATAAACATTGCCATTTACAGTAATTGTGTAATTCTTCATGTTATCCTCCTAATCAGGCATTCTGCCATTTTGCTTTATTGATCTTCTTAATAGATCTTACTACCAGCGCGTCAGCCGGCAAATCGTTACCCTGTGCTTCCTCGTAAGCGTGGATTGCGGCAGTAATAACAGCAACCAGCTCAAGGTCATCGGTCTCGTCAACCGTCTCAACCGCAGCGGGATCTGCCGGTGCGGCAGGTGCTGCATTTTTCTTTGTTTCCAGCTTGCCGATATACTTAAACAGGGAAATCAGGAAGCTGATGAGAAGCAGCATGATGAACACGATGGAAATCCCCATCAATGTGTTCTGTCCGGCTCGAACCAGCACATCCTTAGATACTGCAAAAATCAGGTTCATATTCTCACCTCGCTAAATCGTACCATGCTTCTTGCTTGGACGGGTTTCTCTCTTGGTGCAGAGCATTTCATAAGCATAAATCAGCTGAGCTCTTACATCTTCGCCTGTAATAACCGCATCTACATAGCCTCTCTTTGCAGCGCTTGCAGCGTTAAGGCAAAGTGCCTTATACTCAGCGGCCTTGTCCGCATCCATGTCGCCGTAAATGATCTGAGCAGCAAGGGAAGCATCCATCGTACCGATCTCAGCGCCCTCAAGAGCGTAAACCAAATCAGCGCCGACAGACTTGGAGTTCATAGTAATGTACGCACTGCCGTAGGCCTTTCCGGTAACAAGGTTAATCTTCGGAACAGTTGCATCGGCAAACGCATAAGTAAGCTTGGCAGCAGCAGTAGCCAGACCCTTTGCTTCGTTCTTGTCGGCAGAGAAGCCGGTTACATTGGTAAGGGTAAGTACCGGGATACCGAAAGCATCACAGAACTTAACCATCTTTTCAGCCTTATAGCAGCCCTTTGCAGTCAGTACGGAATCGAACTTGGCAACAGCCTTGCCCTTCTCGTCCTGAATCTGACTGCGGTTAGCAATTACACCAACGGCAGCACCGTTGAGCTTGATGAAACCGGTAACCATTTCCTTTGCATACTCCGCCTTGGTCTCAACGAAAAAGCCGTTATCAGAGATGTCGATGATTGCCTGTGTGCAATCCAAAATCTCGGAAGAAATCGCAGGAAGCTGACGATTCAAATCATCCGCGCATACTTCATCCGCAGCATCATCCTCATTGTTGGAGGGCAATACGGCAACCAGATTACGAATCTGATTGAGTAAGGAAACCTCGTCAGGGCATACAAAATCAATACTGCCGCCCTCCGCCATAAAGGAAGCAGCAGCGGTGTCACACTTATTTACATTATTGCCTTCGATTGCGTTAGGGGTGTTAACGAACAGCTTGCCGTTCTTCTCCTCCATAAATACGAAATCACTCATGGATGCCAAAACGGCCATACCGCCGCCGCAGGTACCAAGTACTGCCGTAATCTGGGGTACAATACCGGAAGCCATTGCCTGGCAGCTGTAAACCTGTCCAAACGCCTCCAATGCGTCGGTTGCCTCCTGAAGGCGAAGTCCGGCACAATCCACCAGTCCGATAACCGGTGCGCCGGTCTTCATTGCCAGCTGATAGAGGTTGGTAATCTTCTTCGCGTGCATCTCCCCCATGGTACCATGCAAGGATGCAGCATCCTGGCTGTAAACGTATACCGGGCTACCGTCAATTACGCCGTAGCCGGTTACAACGCCGTCACCCGGAGTCTCTACCTGCTGCAGATTGAAATCAGTGTTTCTTTTGGTAACCAATGCACCGATTTCAACAAAACTATTGTCGTCAAGCAAAGTATAAATACGTTCCTTTGCTGACAATTTTGCTGTACTACTCATGTTCAGCCCTCCGTAATATATTAATAAATTGTAACCAATTTACACCAATTATCATTATACCCATGTCCTCGCGGAAATGCAATCAAAAAGTTATTATAATTGCAAAAAGTTTTGCCGGATTCTCGTGTTTTATGCCGCCGCACGGATACCTCCCATGCTGTAAAAAAGAGTTTCGCTCGCGAAACTCNNNNCGATTTATCGGCTAACTTCCTTGTGCGCGAGTATAGTCACGATTGGCATTTATGCCACATCGGGACACTTTTATAGCGAAGCTTTTATTCCATAGGAAATTCCTTATGAATTTCCTATGGAAATAAAAGGGGCTCCGACATTCTGCTGTATGCCGGAGCCCCCTGAATATTTCCGTGAACCTGTAGACTATGTTCTCTTTGCACCCGGACAGCAGCCTTCCGGGCTTCTAACGGAATTCCTTCATAACCTTTCGGATATCTTCCCCGCGAAATCCCTTTCGTGCAAAGCAGGCAAACAGCTTTTCCTGCTCCTCTGCCTCCGGGGTTCTTCCTTTCAGCTTCTTCTCCATCAGCTTCCGCAGGGTCGCCTGCTCCGCAGCCCTGCCGTCCCGGGACGTCCCTTCCTCCTGCTCGCCTCGCTGCGCTGCATATCCTTTTTTCCTGTTCAGACCTCCGTACAAATCTGCCCCTTTGCCGAGTGCTATCCGACCGTTTTCCTCTTCCTGCCGCTCCGCCAGATATTTATCATACGCCGCGCGAATATCCTCATCGGACACTCCCTTTCGCCGCAGTTCAAACCGCATCTGCATCAGGCTCTTCCGGCGTCCCGCCGAAGTAAAATAGTGAAGTGCGTAGCGTACATCATCCAGATACGGATACTGCTTTACATAGGCCATTACCGCTTCCGTCTGTTCTTCGGTATATCCCGCCCCGAGAATCCTCCCGCGGAGCTCCTTCTCACAGCGTTCCTGCATCAGCAGCAAATCCAGAGCTTTCTTTTTTCCTCTGGGAAGAATCCTTTGGGTCTCAATCTGACCCCACTCCTCCTCGGTCAGGTTCCTGCCCTCGGTCAATCCCAACTGCGTCACCTCACGGTTATATAAAAATCCGCGAAAAGTACCGTCCAAGTAAATCCTGCCCTTTGTTTTGCCGTCTGCCGTAATTGCCGTAATCTGCATATTCCTACCCTCGGTTTCTTAATTCCTGTCAGAAAAACTTCAGGGCACAGACAAGCCTTTTCACTCCCATATGCCCTGTTCCTATCGTTATTCTGTCTATCCTTCCAGCGAACCGCCATCCAGGCTATAGTAATCGCGAACCTTCTGCTCAATCTCCGCCATAACCTCCGGGTGCTCCTTCAGATAATTCTTCGCGTTCTCACGTCCCTGACCGATCTTCTCCCCCTCATAAGCAAACCATGCACCGCTCTTCATTACGATATTACAGTCGGTTGCAAGGTCGAGAATATCACCGGCCTTGGAGATACCTTCGCCGAACATAATGTCAAATTCCGCTTCCTTAAACGGAGGCGCCACCTTGTTCTTCACAATACGTACTCTGGTACGGTTACCGACAACTTCACCGCCTGCCTTCAGCGATTCAATACGACGTACATCGAGACGTACGGAGGAATAAAACTTCAGCGCACGGCCGCCGGTTGTTGTCTCAGGGCTGCCGAACATCACGCCGACCTTCTCACGCAGCTGATTAATAAAGATTACAATACAGTTGGAACGGCTGATAATACCGGTCAGCTTACGAAGCGCCTGCGACATCAAACGCGCTTGAAGACCCACATGAGAATCTCCCATCTCACCGTCAATTTCCGCCTTGGGAACCAATGCTGCTACGGAGTCAACAATTACAATATCGATTGCACCGGATCGCACAAGTGTCTCAGCAATCTCAAGCGCCTGCTCGCCGTTATCCGGCTGTGAAATATATAAATTGTCGATATCAACACCGATATTCTGTGCATAAACCGGATCAAGTGCATGCTCTGCATCAATAAATCCCGCAATACCGCCGCGCTTCTGTACCTCTGCAACCGCATGTAAAGCAACGGTTGTCTTACCGCTGGACTCAGGACCGTAAATCTCCACAACACGGCCTCTGGGGAAACCGCCGATGCCGAGCGCCAGATCCAAACTCAGGGAACCGCTGGGCACTGCCTCTACATTCATATGCACGCTGTTATCCCCCAATTTCATAACAGAGCCCTTGCCATATGCCTTTTCAATCTGCGCCAATGCAGACTCTAATGCTTTTTTCTTATCTTCCGAAGCCATTTTACCTTCATCCTTTCTTTACGAACATTTGTTCTATTAGCACTATACCCTTTTTTGCCGACTTTGTCAACCGTTTTTTTATAAAAAAGAGTTTCGCTCGCGAAACTCNNNTGCCGATTTATCGGCTAGCTTCAGTCAACCGCTTACGGGTCATCTGCACCTACAGACTATCAAAAAGTCACCTCATCCGCAATTCGCATTTTATATAAATTCCTATCCGCTAAACCGTCATTTTGCCGCCCTATCGCCCGGCAAATCCGCATCTTCTCCGGCACAATGTACAATCCGGATTTTGCTTTTTTGTTCAGGTTAACGGGTTACTCTTCTTCCTCTGCATTCTCTTCACATGCAAACAAGGCATCCACAAAGGCATCCGCATCAAAACGCTGCAAATCCTCCAGCCCCTCGCCGACGCCGATGTATTTTACCGGAATGCCGAGCTCGCGCTGAATGGCAATCGCAATACCGCCCTTTGCGGTACCGTCAAGCTTTGTAATAACAATACCGGTAATCCCGGCAATTTCATTAAACTGCTTTGCCTGTGCAAGCGCATTCTGACCGGTAGTTCCGTCGAGAACAACCAATGTCTCGCGGAGAGCATCGGGATATTCCCTGTCGATGACGCGGCTGATTTTTCCAAGCTCGTCCATCAGGTTCTTCTTGTTATGAAGACGGCCTGCCGTATCACACAAAAGGACGTCCGTATTCCGTGCCTTTGCCGCCGTTACCGCATCGAAAACAACTGCTGCGGGATCTGCCCCCTCCTTCGCTGCGATAATCTCACAGCCTGCACGGTGGGACCATTCCACCAGCTGCTCCGTTGCTGCCGCACGGAACGTATCCGCCGCTGCAAGCAAAACCTTCCTGCCGTTCTGCTTTAATTTGCCCGCCAGTTTTCCGGTTGTCGTGGTCTTGCCGACGCCATTGACACCGATTACGAGTACCACGGATTTCTCCTCGGTAAAGCGGTACGCATCCTCCGGTGTTATCATCTGCTCTTTGATGGTATCCATCAGAAGGTTACGGCAGTCCTCCGGTTCCTTGATATGCTGTTCCCCTACCTTCTCACGAAGGGTGTCAAGAATCTCCCCGGTGGTTGCAACACCGATATCCGCCATAATCAGAATCTCTTCCAGTTCCTCATAGAACTCCTCATCAATCTTGGAAAACCCGTGAAACAAAGCATCCAGTCCGTTCGCCAGACTCTTTCTTGTCTTGCTCATGCCCTCCCTTAAGCGGGCAAAAAAACCTTTTTTCTCACTCATATGCTTCTCCTATTTGTCCAAATCCTTCTCAATCAGACTTACAGAAACCAGGGTAGATACCCCCTTTTCCTGCATGGTAATTCCGTAAAGCGCGTCCGCCGCAGCCATAGTACCTCGTCTGTGTGTAATGACGATAAACTGCGTGTCCATCGTCAGCTTATGCAGATACTGTGCGAAGCGGGTAACGTTGGAGTCGTCCAGCGCAGCCTCGATCTCGTCCAGCAGGCAGAACGGAGACGGCTTCAAATCGAGAATCGCAAACAGCAGGGAAATCGCTGTCAATGCCTTCTCTCCACCGGAAAGCTGCATCATATTCTGCAGTTTCTTTCCCGGGGGCTGTGCGATAATTAAGATGCCTGCTTCCAGAACATCCTCGCATTCCTGCAGANNAATGCAGCTCCAGGGTTCCCTTTCCGCCGCCGAATAACTCGCGGAATACCCTGTCAAAGCGTGTCTGCACCTGTGCGAAGGTGTCCGTAAACTGGCGGCGCATCTGCACCTCGAGTTCTCCGATAATATTGACCAGAGATTCCTCCGCCGACTTGATATCATTCTTTTGGTTACTTAAGAATTCGTAACGTTCCTTCGTGGTACGGTAATCCTCGATTGCGTTGACGTTGACGTCGCCGAGACCTCGAATCTTCGCCTTAAGCTCATAAATCTGCTTACGCGTAACAGCCGGATTGGTAATCTCCCCGTCACGGTCCTCGGTCGCAACCGCATAAGTAATCTGGTACTCCTCCCACATGTAATGCGTCTGGCTCTCCAGCTGCTCAAGCATCTTCTCCTGCTGGCTCTGCAGGCGATATACTTCCTTGTCCAACTGAGAAATACGTCCCGACAGGGTTTCACGCTTCTCAAAGAAGCTCTTATTCTGCCCGGTGATTTCCTCTGCCAGCCGGCCGGTCAATTCGATCTTCTCATCCAAATCCTGCCGCTTGGCATGAAGCTTCTTCTTTTCCTCCTCCAAATCACTGATTTGCTGATAACGGTCAGAAATCTCCTGCTGATTGGACTGATTACCGGCATATACGGAATCGTATTCCCGCTGCAGCTCGTGAATCTCCAGATTCAGTCGGGTAATATTTTCCTTTCGGTACTGTAAATTCTGTTGAAGTCCCGAATAATCCGTCAAAACCCTGACAGCCTCAGCGCTCGTGCGGTCTTCCTCGTCATGTGCCTTGGCAAGCTGTACCTCAAGCGCCGCAATCTTCTCTTCCTGTTCCCTGCTGAGGCGTTCGTTTTCTTCAATACGTTTCGTCACCTCGGCAATGCTTTCTCTGCCCCCCGCAATCTTTTCCTCAATTGCCTTCAAATCCTCACGAATCCGGTCTCGATTGCCGGTCAAATCCTTCGTTTCCTGCTGAACATGATTCAGGTTCATCTTTGCGGTATTCTGACGGACATAAAGCTCCTGCAGGGATTTTCTCTGCTCCTCGCTCTGTGCGCGAATCGATTCTCTCGCTGCTCTCAGCTCGGCAATGGCATTACCAAGAGGTGCAAGCTTCTGTCTCTTCTGCTCCAGCCCTGCAGTCAAATCCTCAAGCTCGCGCTTTCTTCCGAGGAGATTGCTGTTGTTCTTAAATGCGCCGCCGGACATCGAACCGCCGGGCTGGAACAGCTCGCCGTCCAATGTCACGATGCGAAGCGAATATTGGTATTTCTTTTCAAGCGCAATGGCATGATCAATGGTATCCACAACTAAGAATCTGCCAAGCAGGTAGCGAAATGCTTCCTCAAAAATCGGTTCTCCGTGAACCAGACTGCTTGCTACACCGATAACTCCCGGCTTTGTAAATACATCTGCATCGAATGCATCCTTCTTCGCTTTCATGTCGGACAGCGGAAGGAACGTTGCCCGTCCCAGCCGATTGACCTTCAGATACTCAATCAGTCCCTTCGCTGTTTCGGCCGTATCGGTAATGATATTCTGAATATTACCGCCGAGTGCGGTTTCAATTGCAGTTTCATAAGACGGCTCTACTTCCATCAGTTCCGCAACGACACCGTGAATACCGGGGAAGCGCTGCTTCTGCTCCATGCATTTGCGCACGGCACTTCCGTAACCGTCGTAACGCTCGGAAAGATTCTGCAAAGCCTCCAGCTTGGAGGTTTCACGAATCACTTCTTCCTGAAGGGCTGCCTTCTTCGTCTCCTCGTCACGAATCCGTGCCGTTAAATCCTGAATCCGTGCCTCAAACTCCTTCATACGCTCCGAAGCCGCAATTACCTGGTTGGCAGCCTCCCGCAATGCATCCTCTGCCGCCTTCACTGCCAAATCCGCCTGATCGGCCTCCGTCTTACAACGAAGCAGCTTCGCGTTTAACTCCGCTCTCGTAATATTCTGCTGCTCCAAAATGGTATTATAACGCTCCAGTTCGGTATAGTTATCGGTATTGTCACTCATGCACCGGATGCGCAGCTCACTGCAATTCTTTTCCTGCTCCAGAAGTTCATTGATTTCGGCCTTCATCTCACCGAGAGCGGCCTCTGCCTGCTTCTGCGCATCGGACAGTTCTGCCATCTGCTGCTCATACTGCTTCTGCTGCTCTTTGGCCTCCCCGAGCAGTTTCTTACGGTCGGCAATGGTCTGTTCCAGACTTGCAAGGCGTCCGCTGCTGTCCTGGTTTCTTCCCTCAACGGCCGCAATTTGTTCCTTAAGAACATTGATCTCACCGGTTGACTTTTCAATCGCAAGCATCGTCTCGGAACGCTGCTCCCTTGCCTCCTGCAATTCCGCCCGGTGGGTTTCAAGCTCATTTAACAGACGGTCATACTCTTCCCTTGCAGCCTCATATTCCTGTCTGGCTGCTGCCAAATCATCATCCGCAATTTTACATTTGGCTTCCAGTTCCTCCTTTACGGAAGCACTGCGCTCATATTCGAGAAGAAACTGATTGATTTCGAGATGCTTCAATTCCTCTTTGTAGCCAAGATAAATTCTTGCCTTTTCATCCTGTCTCTGCAACGGTCCCAATCGATGCTCAATTTCCGCAACAATATCGGAAATACGCGCCAGATTCGCACGCTCAGCTTCGAGATCACGCTCAGCCATGGACTTTCTCTTTTTGTACTTGGTAATTCCGGCTGCTTCATCGAAAATCTCGCGACGCTCCTCGGGTTTACCGCTCAGAATCTTGTCAATCTGCCCCTGTCCGATAATCGAGTAGCCTTCCTTGCCGACACCGGTATCAAAGAAAAGTTCCTGTACATCACGGAGACGGCAAACCGCACCGTTAATCAGGTATTCGCTCTCACCGGAACGATATACGCGCCGTCCGACCGTTACCTCTTCAAATTCAATCGGAAGCCAGTGATCGGCATTGTCAAGTGTCAGTGTAACATATGCATAACCCATCGGCTTTCTCGTCTCGGTTCCGGAGAAAATGACATCCTGCATACTGCTTCCTCGCAGCTGCTTCGGACTCTGCTCCCCGAGTACCCAGCGTACCGCGTCGGCAACATTGCTCTTACCACTGCCGTTCGGTCCGACAATGCCGGTGATTCCTTTCTCAAATTCAAAGCGAATCTTATTGGCAAACGCCTTAAATCCATGCACCTCAATGCTCTTTAAGAACATGTGTCATTCCCCCTTTCTCTGTAGTATCTCCACAGCCCTTCCGGCTGCTGTCTGCTCTGCCGCTTTCTTTGAAGCGCCCTCGCCGGCTGCAAGCACCTTATCTCCCACACGTACCTCAAAAACAAATTCCTTCCGGTGCGCGGGACCGCGCTCCTCCACCATTACATATTCGGGCGTCTGCTGATAATCTCTCTGTACAAGCTCCTGCAGTAAGGTCTTACTATCCTTAAACAGCTGCGGCTGCTTCAAATTCTGCAATACCCATTTGCGGATAAATTCTGCCGCCGGCTGCATCCCTCCATCCAGATAAATCGCGCCGATGACCGCCTCAAATGCATCCGAAAGAATCGAATCACGGTTGCGTCCGCCGGTCGCATCCTCCCCCCTGCCAAGCAGAAGATACTCTCCCAGCTTCAAATCTCTCGCACAAATTGCCAGCGACGGTTCGCATACCATGCTGGCACGCAGCTTCGACAGTCTGCCTTCCGCCATTTCTTTATGATTTTCAAAAATAAACTCACTCGTTACAAGTTCAAGCACGGCGTCTCCCAGAAATTCCAGACGCTCGTTATTCTGTGCTTCCAATGTGTGGCGACTAAGTTCATTTGCATAGGAGCTGTGGGTAACCGCCGTCCGAAGATACGCACGGTCGGTGAAAGTGTAGCCGATGACCGCCTCCAGATTCCTCAGTTCCTGTGTTTTGTTCTGATTAAAATTCATTTTGCCCTCCGGCTCCCATGGTTTCTTTCACTTTCTCGCAAAGTTCCCCTACGGTTCGAAGCTTTACATCTGCCATCGACTGCTCAAGCACAATGTCAAAACACTGCTCGACCGCCATGACAATTTGAAAAACCTCAAGGGAATCTGCGCCGAGATCATCACGAAACCTTGTCTTTTCCGATATCTCTTCCGGATTTATCTGCAACGCATCCGCAACCAGCTGCTGCACCTGTTTCCAAATCATACCCTACCTCCGAATGGAATCTGCTTTCCTTCCGCATGGGCAGCGTTGGTACTGCCCATACGAATAACCGTCTGTTTACTCTTCTTTTGAAGTTTCCCGTGCCGCAGGCTCCTCCGTCACAAGATGCCCGCGAATCTTAGCCTCGATTTCCTGCTCCACAAATACGGCGCACTGGCGAATGGAATTCTTGATCTCCATACTCTTTGCACTTCCGTGTGTCTTTACGACGAGGCCGTTCAGTCCAAGCATCGGCGCTCCGCCGTACTGTGCCGTATCAAAAGATTTCAGCGTTTTTTTCAGCGCAGGCTTAGCCATAGCCGCACCGATTTTACTTACGGTCGTACTCTTAAGACCATCCTTAATCTTGGAAATCAGTGTCGCTGCAAGGCCTTCGTACAACTTCAGGATAACGTTTCCGACAAATGCATCGCATACGATAACATCCGCACCGCCATGAGGAATCTCTCTTGCTTCGATAAATCCGGTAAAATTGATATCCCTGCACTCCTTCAAAAGAGGATAGGTATCCTTTACCAGCATATTCCCCTTTTCCTCTTCCATTCCGATATTTACAAGTGCAACGCGCGGATTTTCAATTCCGACTACATGCTTCATGTAAATAGACCCCATCCTGGCAAACTGTACGAGTTGGGAGGGCTTGGCGTCGACATTCGCGCCGCAGTCAATCAAAAGAGATACGCCGTTCTCGGTAGGAATCAACGGAGCCAGCGGAGTACGCTCTACGCCGCGGATACGACGAACAATCGTAAGACCGCCGACCAAAACCGCACCGGTACTTCCGGCGGAAACAAATGCATCCGCCTTTTTGTCCTTTACAAGATTCAGCGCAACAACAATAGACGAATCTTTTTTCTTCTTAACCGCAATTACCGGAGTTTCCTCACAGGTAATTTCCTCGGTCGCATTCACAATGGTAATCTGTTCCTTCGGATACGTGTAATTTGCAAGTTCTTTGGCAATCACCTCTTCCCGACCGACAAGGAATACAAAAATGTCGGAGGACTCCGAAACTGCCTCAACCGCACCTTTTACAATTTCGCCGGGCGCATTATCCCCGCCCATCGCATCTACCGCTACACGAATCTGCTTGCTCATCTTTGCTACCTCCTTCTACGTAAAAAGCACAATGGGGGTTCTGGCTTTCCCATTGTGCTTTTCTTCACAGGCTTGTCACCTGGTTTCTGTAAAGCTTATTCAGCATCAGCCTCAGTCTCAGCCTCAACCTCTTCAACAGGCGCCGGGGCAAGTGCCTTCATGCTCAAGCTAATCTTCTTCTCTTCGGGCTTGAAGTCAACAATCTTTGCCTCGATTTCCTGACCGATACTAAGAACGTCAGCCGGCTTCTCAACTCTCTTGTGAGAAATCTGAGAAACATGAAGAAGTGCATCGACACCGCTTGCCAACTCAACGAACGCACCGAAGGTGGTCATTCTTGCAACGGTACCGGTTACAATGGTGCCGATTGCATAACGATCTTCCGCATTTGCCCACGGATTCTGATCTGCAAACTTCATGCTGAGCGCAATCTTTTCGCCCTTGATGTCCTTGATAAATACTTTCACGGTATCACCGGTCTTGAAAACCTTCTTCGGGTTCTCAATGCGGCCCCAGCTCATCTCAGAGATGTGCAGGAGACCGTCAACACCGCCGATGTCAACAAATACGCCGAAATCGGTAATGTTCTTAACTACGCCGTCGATGACATCGCCCACCTGAATCCTACCAAGAACCTCTTCCATCTTAGCCTTCTTCTGAGCAACCAAAAGCTGCTTGCGGTCACCGATGATTCTCTTCTTTCTGGACTTAACATCGTACTCAACCAAAAGGAACTCAATCTCCTGATCCTTGTACTTGGAAAGATCGCGCTCGAAGGTATCGGATACCATGCTTGCAGGGATGAAGATGCGGGTCTCGTCAACAACAACGATCAGTCCCTTCTCCTCTACGCTTGCAACAGGCGCCTTCAAAACGGTCTTGTTGTCAAATGCATCCTGAAGCTGCTGGCTTACTCTCTCGCCCATCAGCTTCTTGCAGCTGAGAAGAACCTGACCTTCTCCATCGTTCACCTTAAGAACCTTAGCCTCAAGGGTGCTGCCTTCCTTTACCAACTCGCGAAGGTCTGCATTGGGTCTGTTTGTATATTCGCTGCGGGTGATAACACCATCAGCTTTGTAACCGATGTTCAATACAATTTCATCTTCTTTCACGCGAATAACTGTACCGCTTACGACCTCTCCGTTGTGTATTGTCTTCAAAGACTCTTCCAATAACTGTTCAAAATTCATGTCTTCCATGTTTTTCTGAACCTCCTCAATAATATTTCTTGGGGTGGAAGCCCCGGCTGTAATACCTACGCTACGAAAAGATTGGAAATCCCTCAGTTCTAAATTATCCGCTGCCTGCACATAGAAAGTATGCCCGCAAAACTGCTTCGACAACTCATATAACTTCCTAGTGTTTGAGCTGTTCAGCCCCCCGATGACAACCATTGCGTCACAACTGTGAGCCAGCTCCTGTGCCTCTGCCTGTCTTTCCTCCGTGGCATTGCAGATAGTATTTACCACACTATCAGAACTATAATATCGCATCTTGGAAAGAATTTCAACTAATTCCTTAAATTTCGTGTAATTATATGTCGTTTGTGCCACAATGCAGGGAGCTTCGTCATTTTTTTCGGCTATTTCGGAGGCCTCCTCGTAAGTATCGATTACCGCAGCGCCATGTTTACACCAGCCGACGATTCCTTGCACCTCCGGATGCTTCGCATCACCGCAGATAATGATACGTTTCCCCGCCTCGCTCTCCTGACTTACAATCCTGTGAATCTTCTTCACAAAGGGACAGGTTGCATCTACAATCGTAACGGCTCCGTTCGTTTCCTCCGACCGCGCCATCATCCGATCGTGGACGTCCCTTGCCACTCCGTGTGATCGGATAACAACCGTACCTCTGTCGAGCGCCAGCACATCCTCCAACGTGTTCAGCACACGCACGCCGCGCCCCGCAAGCTTATTCACAACATCCTCGTTATGAATAATCGGTCCATAGGTATATACCGTTTTATCCGCATCCTCCGAAAGCTTGGATACCGTTGTAACCGCGCGTTCCACGCCAAAGCAGAACCCGGCGGTTTTTGCTACCTTTACATTCATTGACAATCCTCGAAATAACGCAGAATGGTATTGACAACTTCCTCGATTTCCATATCCGAGGAATCCAGGAAAATTGCATCGTCCGCTACGCACAAGGGTGCAAATTCACGGTTCCTGTCGCGTTCATCACGCTCAATAATGCGCTTTTCCACCTGTGCAAAATCCACCTCGACTCCCTTAGCGGCATACTCCGCACATCGTCTTCTGGCACGCTCCGCACAGCTGGCAGTAAGATAAATTTTACACGGAGCATCAGGGAGCACATAAGATCCAATGTCGCGTCCGTCCATAACAACGTCCTGTACTTCCGCAAGCTTCCGCTGCAAATCCACCATTTTCAGACGAACCATCGGAATCTCTGCAACCGCGCTTGCCTTGTTGCCAACCTCTTCCGTACGAATCAGTCCGCTGACATTTTCTCCGTTCAGAAATACCTGCTGCCNNTGGGAAATGGTAATATCCGCACAATCACATGCCGCCTTTACCGCCGCCTCCTCTGCCACATCCACATTTTCTCGGAGAAAATGCAGCGCCATCGAACGATACATGGCTCCGGTATCTACATAGATATATCCGAGTTTTGCAGCAACGACCTTTGCAACCGTGCTTTTTCCGGCTCCTGCCGGTCCGTCAATCGCTATCTGATTTTTCATTCATAACTCCTGTCAAAATCACGTTTCTTTGATATTTTTTCCGCAGGCTGCCGCCGTTGACCATGCAATCTGCAAATTAAAGCCCCCGGTCATCGCATCAAGGTCAAGTACCTCGCCGACGAAATACAATCCGGCCACCCGTTTCGACTCCATTGTTGCCGGAGATATATCGTCAACCGCAACTCCGCCCTTGGTAACAACCGCCTCGTTATATCCGCCCAGACCCGTCACATGAAGCGGGATATGCTTCAGATACTTTGCAAGCGCCAGGCGCTCTTCTTTGGTAATCTGCGCTGCCGTCTTCGCTTCGTCAATCGCAATCACAGATGTCAGAACTCCTGCCAGCGAAGCCGGCATCAGCGTCCCGAGAAGTCCCTTCAGCTGCTTTCCCTTCGCTGCCTCCATTTCCCGCAAAATACGCTGTTCCAGCTGTTCCACCGACAAAGCAGGCTTCAAATCGAGATACATCGTTGTCCCCTGCAGCCTCGTGGAAGCCTCTGCCGTCGCACTTAAGATAATCGGTCCGCTGACGCCCTTATGCGTAAAAAGCATCTCACCAAACGCATCGTAAAGAACCGTCCCGTTCCGATCAACGAAGGAAACCGCAACATTCTTCATGGAAAGTCCACTGACCTCACCGCACCATCTCTCCTGCATGGAAACCGAAACTAACGACGGCACACACGGTACCACCTCATGCCCCGTCTCCTTTGCAAAGCGGTACCCGTCTCCGGTAGAACCGGTCGACGGATAGGACAACCCGCCGGTTGCCACAACAACAGCATCTGCAAGCAGAGTACTTCCGTTTTTCAGGCAAACGCCGGTAACACGTGCACTCTGTTTCACTTTTTTCTTCCCTGCGGCTTTATTTTTCTTCTTATCCGATACGGCTCCCTCGCCGGGAAAGGCTTCCGGCGCCGCACTCGTATCGGGCAGCGCCTCAGTCAAAAGTCCGGTAACCTCCTGCCGGAGGCTTACCGTCACCTTTCTTTTCCGCATCTCCCTTGCCAGTGCATCCGTCACATCATACGCATGATCCGATTCGGGAAATACCCGGCTGCCGCGCTCAATTTTTGTGCGCATCCCGAGTTTTTCAAAGAAATCAATGGTATCAAAATTCGTAAATCCGTGAAATGCGCTGAACAGGAACCGCCGGTTGCTCATCACCTGATTCAGAAGCTCTTCCATATCGCACGCATTGGTCAGATTGCACCGTCCCTTGCCGGTGATAAAAATCTTTTTTCCGAGTTTTTCGTTTTTTTCCAAAAGGCGAACCCGGTGTCCGGCTCCGGCCGCCATAACCGCCGTCATCATCCCTGCCGCACCGCCGCCGATCACTATTACATTGCTCATCTTACTGCCGGTCGCTCAAAACCTTGCGGTTTCTCCACATATAATCAATCAGGGATACTACGGTAAGCAGCAGCGCCAGCCACATAAATACAATGCCAAGCACATTGATTACGCGGAAGAACAGGTACTTGTCATAAGACGAATCCGCGGTAAACATCAGGAAAATACACATAAACATCTGTGCAACCGTCTTGAACTTGCCCAGATAGCCTGCCGCAATCACCACACCCTTATCCGACGCAATCAGACGGAAACCGCTGATAATGAATTCTCTTGCCATAATAACCGCAACAATAACGGAAGGAATCTTATCAAGCTCAATCAGAAGAATCATCGCCGTGCATACAAGAACCTTGTCCGCAAGCGGGTCCATGAACTTTCCGAACGTAGTAACGAGATGGTATTTTCTCGCCAGATACCCATCAAGGAAATCGGAAAAACATGCAAGGGAAAATACCCCCAGTGCAATAAAATTGTAATACGGAATCTGCTCTACCATCAAAAGTATAACAAAAACCGGGATGAGAAATACGCGAAACATTGTAATCTTATTCGGCAAATTCATGGTTATAAACCTCCCCTATTAAATCATATTCCTTCGCTTCTGTAATATAGACAGAGATAATATCTCCCGAAAGGAACGAGCTGTCGGACGGAAAAAATACGTTGCCGTCCACTCCCGGCGCATCCCGGTAGGTTCGGCCGATATAGACCTCTTCCTCCGGAAGATAGCCCTCTACCAAAACCTGCTCAACGCCTCCCTTAAGAGCCTCGCATTTTTCCGCGCTGATTTGCTGCTGCAGAAGCATAACCTTCCTGCGCCGCTGCTCCTTCGTGCGTTTCGGAATCTGAGGCTTCATCCTTGCCGCCGGCGTTCCCTCTTCCTTCGAGTACGTAAATACTCCGACACGCTCCAGACGAACCTCGGATAAAAAGGACGTCAGTTCCTCCAAATCCTCTTCCGTCTCGCCCGGAAATCCGACAATCAGCGAGGTTCGGAGCGCAATTCCCGGTATCGCCTCGCGAAGCTTCGCAATCCGCTCCGTAATCTCCGCACGGGTTGTTTTCCGCCCCATGGCTTTCAAGATCCGGTCACTGGCATGCTGAATCGGAAGGTCGAGATATTTGCAAATCTTCGGCTCCTCCTTCATTACCTGCACAAGCTCATCGGTAATCTCCTCCGGATAGCAGTACAGAATCCGAATCCAGGACAAGTCCTCAATACCGCATAATTTGCGCAGCAGCTCCGGAAGACTCTTCTTTCCATACAAATCCGTACCGTAAAGCGTCGTTTCCTGTGCTACAAGAATCAGTTCGCGCGCGCCCTGAAGAACAAGCGCCTCCGCTTCGGAAACCAGACGTTCCATCGGAACCGAACGATACCGCCCTCTGACTCCCGGAATTACGCAGTATGTACAATGCTTATCGCATCCTTCGGCAATCTTCAGATAAGATACATACCCGCCCGCAGACCCCATACGGGTCGTCTCGGGAAGGGGCAGATACGTAAGCGGCCTTTTCTCAACAAAACCATGCTCCGCTTCCAGTGCCGCCGCAAGCGCCTCGTAAGACGTCGTACCAAGCACCGCATCCACCTCCGGAAGCTCGGAAAGAATCTCCCCGGTATAGCGTTCCGCAAGACAGCCGGTAACAATCAGTTTCTTCAATGCGCCGCTTTCCCTGTACCGTGCCATCCTGAGAATCGTTTCAATGCTCTCCTGCTTGGCGTCGCCGATAAAGCAGCAGCTGTTGACGATAATTGCCTCCGCCTCTTCTTCCGCGTCCGTAAAAGTGTGTCCGGCGTCATGCAGAAGTCCCATCATATATTCACTGTCCACAAGGTTTTTATCGCAGCCAAGAGAAATCAAACAAACCTTCAAAGCCTACTCCTTATTTTCTGCCGTTTACGCAATTATACATCAGCATTGCGATTGTCATAGGCCCTACGCCGCCGGGAACCGGGGTAATTGCAGAGGTAATCGGAGCAACACTCTCGAAATCCACATCACCGCAAAGCTTGTTGTTCTCATCTCTGTGAATGCCGACGTCGATAACAATGGCGCCCTCTTTTACATACTCCTTTGTGATGAACAGCGGCTTGCCGATTGCAACCACCAGGATATCCGCACGCTTCGTCACCTCCGCCAGATTCTGCGTACGGGAATGACATACCGTAACGGTACCGTTCTCACGAAGGAGAAGCGCCGCCATCGGTTTGCCGACGATATTGCTGCGGCCTACGACCACACACTCTTTTCCGGAAATGGAAATGCCGGAACGCTTCAAAAGCTGGATAACGCCGGCCGGGGTACAGGAAACATAGCCGGGCTGTCCGATGTTGAGATAGCCTACATTTTCCGGATGGAAGCCGTCAACGTCCTTCTTCGGATCGATTGCGCGGATAATCTTATCCTCATCAATATGCTTCGGTACCGGCAGCTGAACAAGGATACCGTTTACCTTATCGTTTTTATTCAACTCGTCAATCAAAGCCAAAAGCTCATCTTCCGTCGTGCTCTCCGGAAGCTCATAGGACAGGGACTCAATACCGATATATGCGCATGCCTTTTTCTTATT
>DLOO01000060.1:34151-37145 GCA_002479645.1 Lachnoclostridium sp. UBA7482
GGTGTCACGAAGTCTTTCCTACCCGCTCCTTAAGCTCGTCCTTTATTTCCGCACTGATTTTTTTACCGTCAATTAACACCATAATGAATTCCTGCCTTTCCATGCGCCGCTCTCGGCGCATATCATTTTTATATTACCTTATTTTGGGTCAAAAAACAAGGGAGTCTTGCAAAATAATCCCTTTGCCGGACTCCCTGCCGTTTTTTGTATTTCAGATGCTCATAATCAAATAAATAAGCAGCGTAATCAGGCCGAGGCAGAACGCCAGCAAGCCGTAGGAAAGACTTCGTGACACCAGTTTCATGGATTCAACCACATCGATTCTCGCGCGATTCACCTGTACGACATAGTCGCGTGTAATCGGATTTTTCCTGCGCACGGTCACATTGAGAAGCTTCGCGCCGCCATTCAGAATATGTCCGAAAATATTGCTGATTGTTTCGGAAATTGTGACGGTCTTCGACGCATATACCGGTTGGAAGAACAGCCTTCTGCAAAGAAGAATCCATCCCTCTGCCAGCTTATCGCAGATTCTTGCCGCCAATGCGCCCAGAAACGGCAGCACCTTAAGCAGCAGCGGACGGTATACAAGCTCCTCCAGCGAAAGACGGGACGGGAAACGATTTACATAAACAATCTCGCCGCTTTCCAGCCTCTTTTCTGTTGCCGGACGCACAATCAGGAAATAAATCGCAATACCGAAGGCAATGGAAATCATACTGCCCTTCAAATTCTCCGGGCTGTAATAACGGATTGTATGCTCAAGCTCGGCACCGTTGAGGATGCCGATCATCCTGTTTGAAATCTTGTCCATAAACATACCGGGTACAAAACCGAGTACCGGAATCAAGATTGCCGGTACTGCAATGGCAATGCGTCCGCAAAGTCCAAGATATCCCCCGACCGGAGAATTGCTCTGATGCTTCTTATTCGCAATCAAAACCTCCCTTGATTCCCTGCGAAGGAAAAGCACTGCAAATAATTTCAGCATATAAGCGAGCGTACAGCCGCCGGAGAACAGGAAAATCCATTCCAGACTCTCATACATCGCATTTCCGGTCAGACGATGGCACTCCACTAAGGACTCATGCAGCAAGGTTTTTGATACGTATCCCGAGAAAAGCGGAACACCGGCAATCCCGAGCGCTCCCATCAGAAAGCCAAATCCAAAGAGCAGCTTCTTACGTCCGAAACCACGGATTTCATTCAGTCCGCGCACGCCGAGGTTCAGAACAACAACGCCGGCAATCTGGAACAAAATCAGCTTAAACAGCGAATGGTTTACCATGTGCAGAACCGTACCGCGCGCCGCCAGTGCATTTTCCTCCCCAAGAATTGCAGTCGCACCCGCACCAATCAGGATAAAGCCGATCTGAGATACCGAGGAGCATGCCAGAATATGCTTGATATCGATGGAAAACAATGCAGGCACCGCACCAATCACCATCGTAAATGTGCCGAGCCACAGAACAACGAGACCGAAGCTCTCATCCTGGCGGAAAATCTGACCGACAAGAATCAATACTCCGAAAATGCCGGATTTTGTCAGAATTCCGGACAGAAGCGCCGACGCCGGAGCCGGGGCTACCGGNNGCGCCTTCGGAAGCCAGACATGAAGCGGGAAGCAGCCTGCCTTTGCTCCGAAGCCGAAGAACAGACAGCCGCCTGCTGCATATAAAAGACTGCGCTCTTCTACCTTGGCACAGGCTTCGTATAACTCGGAAATCATCAGCGTGCCGCAAAGATGCTCCAGCAGGAACAGCCCCATCAGCATAACAAGTCCGCCGATTATCGCTACCGCCAGATACGTTTTTGCAGCCGACAGCGCATCCTCCTCTTCTTCCTGGGCTACCCACACATAGGATGCTAAGGACATCGCCTCGAAGAAGATAAAGGTCGTGTAAAGGTCAGCGGAGAGGAATACCCCCAGGGTCGCCGCCATAGTAAACAGTACAAAAAAATAATAACGGTTCCGGCTGTGTCCGTGCTGCATATAGTTCATGGTAAACATTGCCGTCATTGCCCACGCCAGACACGCAATCACCAGATAAATCCCGCGGAATCCGTCCACGGTAAAATTCAGTCCCTTACCGCAGATTCCGGACACCGAAAGAAGCGCTCCGCCGCCGTCTCTGTCTGCAAATCCAAGCATACAGGCAAGGACAAAGCAGCTCAGGCAGATGCCTGTAAAAAGCACATTGCGTACGGTAACGCGAACCGAACCGCCCTGCTCCTTCTGTCCTCTTCCGAGTCCGTAGCATACAAAGCTTCCCACAAGAGGCAGACATATGAGAAGCATTATCATCAAACGATCGCTCATACGGCACCTCCTATAAGCTGCCCGACGCAAGGCTCGTCAGGAAATCAATGAACGGCTGGGAATATACTCCAAGACCGACAGCAAGGCAGGTAAGAATCACCAGAGGAATCCGCATATAATTACCGGGAACCTCAAGCTCCGCCACACTCTCCGGCTGAAAGTCCTTGCCGGGAAGCCATGCGCGTACCACAACCTGCAAAATGTACATTGCGGTAAGAAGGGCGCTCGTCATCAATGCTCCGAGTCCCACCTTTGCCATCACGGAGCCTTCCTCAACGGCGCNNTCCTGACGAGCCTTGCGTCGGGGCTGACAAATCCGGTAAGCGGCGGGATACCGATCAGCGCCAGACCGGAAATTGTGTAAACCGTCCACAGAAGCGGCATACGCTTTGCAAGACCATCCATCTCCCACAGATATTTGCGACCGGTCTTAACCATAATCGCGCCGATACAGAAGAACAATGTGATTTTCATAACACCGTGGAATACCATATGGGTAAGTCCGCCGGTTACCGCGCTTCTGCANNAGGCGTCATCAATGCAGCCGCAAAGATGATATAGGACAGGTTGCTGACCGTCGAATACGCCAGGCGGCGCTTACAATGCTGCTCCTTCAAAGCCTTTGCAGAGCCATAGACAATCGTCACGGCAGCCAGCGCCATAACCACATACTG
>DLOO01000060.1:37222-48448 GCA_002479645.1 Lachnoclostridium sp. UBA7482
TGCAGAAGCGCGGTAACCGGCGTCGGCGCTACCGATGCGCTCGGGAGCCAGCCATGCAGCGGGAACAATGCCGCCTTAACGCCAAAACCCATAACGGCAACCACATAAATCAACTGAATCAGTCTCTTGTGCTCCGCCATAGTCTNNTCGCCGCCGTACGTAAAGTCAAGCGTTTCTCCAAAGGTCAGGATGCAAATGAAACCGATAAAGGCAAATGCTGCCCCGCCGATGGAATAATACACATACTTTCTGGTCGCCACAATGGATTCGTGGTTCAGTTCATGAAGCACGAGCGGAATGGTAACCAAAGTCAGCATCTCGTAACACATATACATAGTCATGAGATTTGCCGCAAAGGCAATTCCCAGCGTAATGCCGTAGGTCATGGTATAGAAACTGAAGAAGATATTTTCCTTGCCCTCCCGGCGCATATATTCAAAGGCATACAACGCAGCCAAAGGCCACAGAACCGAAACCAGTCCGGCAAATACGCAGGACATTCCGTCGATGTGGAATTTGACTGCAAGATTTCCTGCAAGGTTCAGAATGACAGCATCCGTATCCGGGCGATTCAGAAGCATAAACCATACCATGATGGAGGTACACAGTGTAATCAGTCCTACGTAAAGCTCTCTATGCTTTCGATTGTGCATATGATGAATCCCGAGAAATGCGCCGCCAAAAACCGGAAATAAAATCGGTATCAATAAATAATACGCGTTCATAACCGCTACTCATCCTTTCTAGCAAAGAGCTGCCACTAATTTTGTAAGATAATCAATCAACGGGTTCGGGAATACGCCCAGCAAAATTGCAAGCGCAGCGAGCACCAAAAGCGGAACCAGCATAAACAAACCGGGCTCCTGACGCTTTACTTCCGCGGTTCCTGCGCCTTCCGATCTTGCGGTAAAGAAGGCGTCCGCCGTAATAGTCAGCAGGTAACCTGCGGTCAGGAGCGCACTGACAAGAAGCACCGCCGGAACCAGATAACGGAATCCCGGACTGTTCTCCTGCAAAGCGCCCATAGCCAGATACCATTTGCTCACAAATGCACTGGTAGGCGGAATACCCACAAGAGCCAGACCTGCAATCGTAAAGCACCACATCGTAATCGGCATGGATTTGCCAACGCCTTTTAAGTCCTTAACCTCGGTCTTTCCGGTTTTGTAAATAACGGAACCGGCACAGAGAAACAACAGGTTCTTAATGACCGAGTGATAAAATATATGCATCAGCGCCCCTACCACCGCAATGGGATGCATCAGGAACAGACCGCACAGGGAATACGACGTCTGGCTGACTGTTGAGTAAGCCAGTCGTTTCTTAAAAATGCGTTCCTTATAGGCAAGCATGGAACCCATAAATACCGTAAGCATTGCCAGCACGAGAAGCGCCTTCGGAACCCAGGTTCCCTGAAGGAAGCCTGCACCCACGGAATAGTACATAACACGAATCAGGAAAAGCATCCCCATCTTGGTAATGTTACCGGACAATACCGCAGAAGCCGGCGCCGGTGCAACCGGATGTGCCTTCGGAAGCCAGCCGTGGAGCGGAAACATACCGATTTTGGAGCCAAATCCCACAAGCATCAAAAAGATAACAACAAGAAGAACCGTTTTATCGGTTTTAAGCGCATTTTCGGAAAGAAAACCTCCTGCCACATACGCCAGACTCCCTCCCCTCGCGTCAGATGCGGGCGCATTGACATACAGGAAGAAAATACCCGCAAGACCCATAAACGCTCCGGCAATGGAGTAAAACAGATACCAATAGCCTGCGGCAATCGCTTCCTTCGTCCGGTCGTGAAGCACGAGCGGAAAGGTTACCAGCGTCATCATTTCATACAGAAGGTAGGTTGTTATCAGGTTGCCGGAAAAGCAAATTCCAAGCAGCACGCCGAAGGACAACAGGGCAAAGCTCTGGTAACGCCCCTCTTCCTGACTGTGATTCATATATTCAAAGGAAAAGCAGGTCGAGCAAACCCACATCAAAATGGTAAATGCGGCAAAATACCGGGACAATCCATCCACGCGGAAATAAATCGGCAAGGTCGAGGTCAGATTACCCGCAAGCAGCTCGCAGTCTCCCATCAGAAGAACCGCCACGCCGCAGGCAGCAGTAATTGCTGCCGTAATTCCGGACACCAAACGAATCCGGAATTTTGACCTCTTTATCTCCTTTCCCTGCAGCGCCGCCACCCCGAGAACCGGCAGTAAAATCGGCGCCAAAAGAAACCATTGTTGCATATCCATCCTCTTTTCTTATGAAAAATTAGCGAGTCCATCCCGAATCCAAAGGAAAATCGGATGGCTGCACATTCCAAGCAGCACGTTAATAACAATAAACAGAACCAGTGCGGCACACATGCTCTTAGCCATGTGATACCCTTCCGGCTTCGGAAGCCCTCTCGCCGGCGTATAAATCGTAATAACCTGGCGCAGGAAATACATCGCATTCAACACGGTACTGATTGCAAGCGCGATCAGGGTCACGATCATTTTACTCCTGCTTGCGGTAAATGCCGCCTCCGCAAAATACACCTTTGAGGTAAATCCGGCAAGAAGCGGAATCCCTACCATGGAAAAGGAACCCACGGAAAACGCAATACCCGCAAAAGGATGACGATACCCCGCACCCGTAAGCGCACGATAGAACGTATTGCCGCCGGATACTTCGGAAAGACCGGTTGCCGATACGAACAACATGGATTTGCTCGCCGCATGTGCAAGGATATGGAATACGGAGGCAATCATGCCCGCCTCGGTACTCAGACCGAAGCCCATGTAAATGTATCCAATCTGCGCTACGGAGGAGAATGCAATCATTCGTCCCGCGTCGGTCTGCTGAATTGCGCTGATGGAACCGATAATCATTCCGGCAATGCCGAAAATGAACAGGATATTATCCACATGGGACTGATGAATGATGTCCGTCCCGATTACGCGGTAGAAGAACTTAATCAGCAGGAAAATGTAACCCTTGGAAACCAAACCGGACAAAATCGCGCTGGAGGAACAGGTGGAGTAACTGTACGCATCCGGCAGCCAGGAATGAAACGGAAACAATGCTGACTTAATGGCAATACCGACGCAGAATAAACCGATGGCAACCGTCAGCGGCTCCACATACGTCTGCTCCGCCATAATCTGTACAACCGACTCGTGCAGATTCTCCATCAGGAGATGACCAGTAATCCCGTACAGAATAGAGATGGAAATCAACAAAAGACCGGAGCCAAGCAAACTCATAATCATGTATTTGACGGCTGCCAGGATATTTCGCCCCCATCCTCGAATCATAATCAGACCGCAAGCCGAAATCGTATTGATTTCGACAAATACATACGCGGTAAACAGGTCATTGGTATAAATTAAAGCAAGCAGGGAAGACAGCAGCAGGTTAATCATAATGAAATAAAGGTTGGTCTTCTCTTCCGGCACATCCATTGCAACGTGTGAAATACCTCCGAACAGGGAGAACAGCATAACCGCACAGAAAAACAGCGCCATAAACGCCTCCAGCACACCGATACGGATTTCGTTGCCGAACGGAGCCGGAAAATTACCCATCCGATATGTAAAGCTGCCCCCGGTCTGCTGTTCATACGCAAGTACGGCGCCGGACAGAATACAGTCAATACACAGAATGGTAAAGCTGATTTTTTTTGCGGTTTTCCCCGAAAGGCAGGAGCTGATTGGTCCGAATACCATCGGAAGAAGGATGCTAAAGAAAGGAAAATTACGAATAAATTCCATCATTATGCTCCTTTCTTACCAATAAAGTGATTTCATCCAAATCCAGCGTCCGATAGCGCTGATACAGCCGGATGGTCAGGGACAGCATAATTGCCGTTACACTGACGGATACGACAATGCCGGTAAGAACCAGTCCGCTCGGAATCGGGTTAATGTACTTCTCCGCTTCTACGACGCCGTTTTCCACAATCGGCGCCTCGCCGCCGGTGAGGTAGCCCATCGAAGCAAGGAAAAGATATACCGCGGTATCCATAATATTCAGACCGATGATTTTCTTAATCAGGTTTCTCTGCAAAAGCAGGTTGCTGAACCCGATACCGAACAAAATCATAGCTGCAACATCAATATAATTTTCCCAGAGAATCGACATTTAGAAGCCTCCTTTCCGAAAAAACGCATAAAATGCATACATCGTGCAGGCAACTTCCAGACCAACCAGAATGTTAATCGGAAGAATCAATCCGGAACTGATGATATTTCCCACCGTACCAAGCGGAACAACTGATGCAATTCCGTTGGCGCCGGTAAACAGGTAATAAGTAATAATCATGGCGTAAAGGCACAGAGAACCAACCTTTACAACCTCATATACGTGCTCGTTGAAAAAGCGCGCGGTCTTCGAGAAGCCGAACGCAACGCAGTGAAGAATCAGACCGGCGCCCATAATTGCACCGCCGGAGAATCCCCCTCCCGGTGACAGATGACCGTTTAGCAGGATATAGAGTCCGAACAGAAGAATCATCGGAACAGCAATTCTGGCAACCGTCCCGAGGATAATATCGCCTTCCGGCTCGAACTTCTCTTCGGGTATTTTTTTCTTATCTTCCTTTTCCTCCTTATGCCCTTCCTTCTTCGGAGCCATCAGAAGAAGCATAACAACACAGGTGGAAATGAAAAGCACGTTGGTTTCTCCAAAGGTATCGAACGCACGATACTGCAAAATCATGCCGGTTACCAGGTTCGGTGAACCGGTCTCCTTAAGACCCTTTTCAAGATAACGATCCATGACCTCGTTACTGGTCGGCGTATCGCTGCTGCCGTGAATCGGCATATGGGTTACCGTAATAATCAGCATCGTAATGATGCAGATGCAAAGTATCATTGCACTAAACTGATATACCTTCTTGAACCAACGGATTCCGGTAATCTCCGCAAAACGTCTTGCATCCTCAGCCGGGTCCTGCTCCTTAATGGCAGCAAAGTCAGCCTGTCCTTCCTCGTCATGATGCAAAAACGGGTCCTTCGGCAAATCCGCCGTCGTCAGGACATGCTCCTCCTCTTCTTTCGGACAGCGCGCATATAATTCTTCGATTGTCAGTTCTTCATTCTTTTCGGGCAAATCGCCTTCCACAAAGTGGCGGAAACGATAGCCGAACGTCTTTTCATAATCGCTTCTGATCCGGCTCATTGTTCCCGTCCTCCTCTACCGCATTGATTTTTCTGAGAGTCACAAAGAACAGAACACTGGTAACTCCGGCGCCTACAGCCGCTTCGGTAATCGCAAGATCCGGAGATTCCAGAAAAATCCAGATGATGGACATAATCAGGCTGTAGGACATAAAGATAACAATCGATACCAATAGGCTCTTCGTAAAGCTTACGCCGACTGCACATACAATCAGGAACATAAGAAGCAGAATCATAATCACATCCGTCATCTCTCTTCCACCTCCGAAATATCACAATGATCCTCAAGACGATCGTTAACGGTCACCTCAAGAAGCGCCAGCAAATGGCTCGATACCGGGCTTGCAAACCACGGAAATCCGATAATCAGAAAAAGCTTCCATGCTGCAAAGGAAATGCCGCATAAAACAACCATTGCAAGAAGCACAAGGCACAACGCAAGCGTATCCGTCATCGCTGCCGCGTGCATACGGTTCAGAGAGAATTTGAACTTGAAAATACCGAAAACAGAAATTGCCGCAACCGTAAGCCCGCCGGCAAGAAAAATCGCTGCAATCACAAAGCGTAGCCATTCCATCTCCTATTCCCCCTTCTCCTGATTTTCCTTTTGTTTCTGATGTTCTCTATGTACACCGAGATATACCTTCGTAAGCACAACAACCGCCAGAAAACTAATCATGGCGTAAATCAGCGCAACATCCAGCAGATAACTCTCATCGAGCCAGACGGCAAGGATGCAGATTGTCATAATCGTCATGGTTCCGAGCATGTTGGTTGCCACGATACGGTCTGTAATTTCAGGTCCGCGAATTGCGCGCACAAGAACAAAAAACATTCCCACGGCAAGCAGAACGATTGCCGTGCCAAACAAAATATCATACGCAAAATCAATGTTCATAGTATCCTCCATATGCAGTACATTTACTCGTTCGATGTTTTGATGTATCGCTCTACTTTCCGCTCTTTCGCTCATTTTCGGTAAGCATTTTAACAAATACCGAAGAGTCCAGTCCTTCCGCCATATCCTTATCCAGACAATGTACGAGATAACGGTCCTTCTTAATATCGACCGTAATCGTTCCCGGGGTCAGAGTAATGGAATTCGCCAGCGCCACCTTGCTGCCATTGTGCTTTAGCTTCGTCCGGAAGGTGACAAGCTTCGGTTCCACCTCCAATTTGGAAGAAAGAATCAGTCCCATAACCTGAAAATTTGCTTTTACGATTTCTACTAACAATACCAATATGTAGCGAATGCAGAACCCAAGCCGCTTCGCAACCTGCAGCTCCTTTTTCGGGCTGAACGCCAGGAACCTGCAAAAAAAGAAATACACGGGAATTGCAATCACAAGTCCCATCAAAAGAACCTCCGGGGTTACTCTCCCATTCAGTATTATCCATATAATAAGAAATAACAGTATCATAAATGACCTCTCTTTCCAGCAGTTGCTATTTTTCCGCAAAATACCTCTGTATTGTATCACTACTCTATTTTCCAGTCAATGACACCGATGACAAAAAACAAAGCGAAAAAAAGGAATTTCTCAGCATTATTTTAATCAAAGCGGATATTCGCAATCCGCTTCGCTGCTTGCCTGATGAGGTTAACCTGCCGATTCCGGTGCGCTTCAGTTTTTTTCCCTTTTCTTTTTGCCTCCGGTCTCCTCCGCAAGGTAACTGCGCATGGATTTCATTGCGGACTTCTCGAGCCTCGAAACCTGTGCCTGCGAGATGTGAATTTCCTCGGCAACCTCCATCTGCGTCTTCCCCTGGTAAAATCGCATTTCAATAATGTTGTGCTCTCTTTCCGGCAACCGGCGGATGGCCTCCTTCAGAGAAATATCCTCCACCCATTTTTCCTCGGTATTTTTCCGGTCGGATACCTGATCCATAATATATAACGAATCTCCGTTATCGGAAAATACCGGCTCGAACAGAGAAAGCGGCGTCTGAATCGCATCAAATGCTCCCACGACTTCCTCCACAGGTAATTCCACTGCCTTAGCGATTTCTTCCATCGTCGGTTCCTTGTCATACTGCTTCCGAAGAGCCTCGCGTGCCGATACCGCTTTATAAGCAATATCACGAATGGAACGTGACACACGAATCGTATTGTTGTCACGCAAATGCCGGCGGATCTCTCCGAGGATCATCGGAACGGCATAAGTGGAAAACTTAACATTCTGTGAGATGTCAAAGTTGTCGATAGCCTTCATCAGACCGATGCAGCCGATTTGAAACAAATCATCCGCATTTTCCCCTGTACTTTGAAAACGCTGGATGATACTCAATACAAGACGCAGGTTTCCTTTGATATACAATTCCCTGGCTTCCCTGTCACCCTTCTTGATTCGTTCAAACAAAGTAACCTTCTCCTCCTCCGTCAAGAGGGGAAGCTTCGCTGTATTCACCCCGCAGATTTCCACCTTATAAACTGCCATAAAAAAAGAATCCTCCAGGTAACAATTTCTTACCAAAAGGATTTACGAATTCAAATGGATTTATACTGGGAAAATATGTCTGATGCAAATCCCCTGAATTATCCGATAAGGCTTCCGGTGTCAAAAGGTCGCCAAGATTTATTCTTATCAAATCACGAAAGTCACATACGCAATCTTTCCTTCAACCTCTTGTCTTCCTTGTTTTTCTGCGCCGCCGAACGCGTGCCTCCCGTGATTTGATAATTGGTGAGGGTGCTGACCTTTTTTGACATCGGAATCCTATAAGGCAAAAAAAGAGCTTCGCATATGCGAAGCTCTCATAAATCTTATTCAGATTTTACGCTCAATATTACTTAAGCGTTCTTCTTATTAGCGCAAACAACAACGCCGCCAAGAGCAACTACAGCAAGTGCTGCAAGAACAACAACGTTCATAACGTCGCCGGTCTGAGGCTGCTTATCATCGCCAGGAGTCGGAGCCGGAGCTGCAGCAGCGGTAGACCAGATGAGCTTACCGGATGCATCATAAACATCACACTTAGTGAACTCAAGGTCGGAACCCCACCAAGACTGAACTGCCATGTTGTTGTAACTCTGATCTGCAGAGAACAAACCTGCGAGATCATCACGGGTAATGGAATAGAGACCATCGCCAAGATCAACAGCGGTAATCTCCTTGTCAGCGCCATCGGTACCCCAGTCGGTAGATTCCCAGTTGTGTGCTTCACTGTTAACTACAAATGCACCGCCAAAACCCTCCTTGGTAGGAACAGCCTTGAAAGTAAGGGTCATCTTTGCTACCGCAGTAAGATCAACACCTGCTTTTACAAGGTCAATCTTGTATGCGTCACCGTCAACTGCGCAAGCATCATTACCGGTAGCATCCGTCATAACCTTCTCAGCAGCTGCAACGCTGAAGAGCATTACTGCAGCACAGGAAAGTGCAAGTACTGTTGCAAGAAACTTTTTCATGTTTTTTTACCTCCATAAAATTTTTTGTGAATTCACCACAACGGGATTATAACATTTGCGTGATAAAATTGCAACAATTATTTTGTATTTTATCATATTTTTTTCAGGTACTTTCATTCCATACGCAGCATTTCCTTTTTCAAACGCCGTATAATCTTCTTTTCCAGCCGTGATATGTACGATTGTGATATTCCCAGCATATCGGCAACCTCCTTTTGGGTCATCTCCTCTCCGCTTCGGCTGTTCATTCCATAGCGCAGGTCAATAATCATCTTTTCTCTCGGCGTCAGCTTTTTCATCGCCTTTCGCAGGAGCATCAAATCCACAGCCTCTTCCATCGACCGCAGGATTCCATCCTCTTCCGTTCCGAGCACATCCGACAGAAGAAGTTCATTCCCGTCCCAGTCAATATTGAGCGGCTCATCAATAGAAATCTCCGACCGCAGCCGGCTGGCTCTTCTCAGATACATCAGTATCTCATTTTCAATGCATCGGGAGGCATAGGTTGCCAGTTTAATATTTTTATCTGATTTATAGGTATTGATTGCCTTCATCAGACCAATGGTTCCTATGGAAATCAAATCCTCAACGCCGACTCCCGTGTTGTCAAACTTCTTCGCGATATAAACAACCAGACGCAGGTTATGCTCCACAAGCTGATTCCTTGCCTCGCCGTTTTCTCCTTCATTTAACTTCTGTATCCATTTGCTTTCCTCCTCGGCGCTTAACGGCGGCGGCAGAATATCCGTTCCCCCGATATAAAACAGGAATCCCTCCTGTTCTCCCCGATGATTCTTTTCTTCTATTATGTTTTTTTCTCTTTTGGCAAACAGACAATTCCAAAATCCCATGGTCCGTATACCCCCTACTTCTCACGCAGGCAAATGCGTAAGGATATTTTCTCCTTATCAGAGTAGCACACTCCTGCCAAGAATTTTGTCAAACCCGCGACCTATTTACATATTTTTCCAAATGACATCATAGGGTAAAAGCACATCATAATCCCCATGAAACCGTCCGCCTCCCCTTGCGATCGTCACATCGTGAAATTCCTTCACCTCGCCGCCATTCCCGGTCAGCCAGATTTTACTTATTTGCATACATTCCAGAGGACGGCGCGCACCCGCGGCGTCTGTAAATTCCATCTGCTCCGTATTGCCCGGATTCCACTCGGCAAGCTGCAGGAACTTGCCTTCCGCAACAACCCATACTCCCTTTCGTCCTGTATCGCGCAAAAAATTCCCCGTATCGCAGAATCCCCGCAAAAAATAATTTTTGTCCTTTAGATTGATAATCACACCGTACGAAAGCCTTCGGCTCCATACCAGTTTACAAAAGGCGCGCAGCAACATTTCCTCCGCCGCCCCCGTCAGGAATACGAGCGCCGCAAATCCGATTTCCCCGATTTTCTGAACCCTGATACCGCAAACGGCGTTTATGGCAAGGATTCCCCCCGAAAGAAATACAGAAGCCAGCACAAGTGCAAGCATACAATGCAGAAGCTTCCTCTGTTTTGAACCTCGGATGATAAGTCCCATTAGAAATGCTGATACGATTGCTGCTCCCGTTTCCCACCACAGGACGCCCCACAGGTTCCAGTAGATTGCCGCAATCATAATCAGACACTCCGTCAGCGCCCCCGCAGCTGCCGCGCCAAGCACACACCTCATAGGACTATGCTTTTGAAGAAATATGCCCGCAAGACGAACAATCCAAATGCAGCATACAAATACATTTATCCATAACACATCCACATATACTGTCATCTTTCCCACCTTAAAGCTTGTCCTCCGCTGATTTCCTTTCGCACAAGTATCGTCACGGAATAAAAAGCACCCTTGAACTCTCAAGGGTGCTTCATCTGCATATTCGTATTTTTCAGCCAATCCGTAACAATTAAGCGCGTGCCTTCTTGGAAAGAACGACACCGCCAAGTGCAACAACTGCTACACCTGCAAGAACGATAACGTTCATTACATCACCGGTCTGAGGCTCGTCATCAGGGGTAGGAGCCGGAGTGGGATCGTCAGGAGTAGGATCGTCCGGGGTAGGATCGTCGGGAGTCGGATCGTCAGGAGTAGGATCGTCAGGAGTAGGATCGTCAGGAGTAGGATCTTCCTCTTCAGCAACCAAAACCTTAATTGCTGTAACGGTCATGGACTCAGCGGCATCATCATCAGCGCCTACATAGAAAAGGCCTGCCATAACCTGAACCCAGCCGCCTTCCTTAGCTGCCTTAATCATATCAACAAGGGTACAATCAGTACCATCGATACTGACAGATGCATCAGCCGGAATGGTAAGAACATATGTGCCGTCATCACCCTTTACAGCGGAAAGAGCCTGCTGTCCAGAGCCGCAGTCCCACCCGAACTGTCCCCAGCCAAGGGAGGTGTTCATGGTGAAAGCGCCATTAGCCCAGCCCCAGTTGGCATTTGTAACGGTGAAAGTCATCTCAATGCCTTCAATCTTATCTGCATCCAAATCAGCGAAAAGACTTCCGTCAGCAACCTGAGTCTGATCATAGTCACCACACGCATCTGTTACAGGGAGAGTTACTTCAGCGCTTGCAATTCCCGCCATGGAAAGAACCATTGCCGCAACAAGCACGAATACGTAAAACTTCTTCATTTTTTACCTGAATCCGTGAGACTT